>NZ_VDHF01000024.1:0-6650 GCF_006228025.1 Testudinibacter crocodili | reverse complement strand
AACTTTTGCCTTGTATTGGTGAAAAATAGTCTATAGCTCAAATTATAAACAAAGATCAACAGACCCTAGTGCATGCACTACAAATATTCTTTTCTGAATATGGAAAAAGAAGAAACTGCGGGCAATTCCATCTTGGGCAGTTGTTCTAAGCTCTTTTAAGCCGTTTCCTAAATCCCTAACTTTAGGTTCCTTCAGTGTATTTCCATACAAAGATAAATCTTCTAAATCAAAATAGATTTCTTCTTGCAAAGTGCGTGGCATTTTTTGGATGGCTTTTAACGCTTGCTTCAGAATACTGATAGTAAATATTGCTTGTGGTTCAGTCATTGTTTTATGAGACATTGTGACACCTTATAAAACCTTATAACTAATCACATATGATGAATTATAGGTTGGTTAAAAATATAATCAAGTATGATGAGAGAAAAATCTACTTGCTGCTTTATAAGCCGATATGTTGTTTTTAAGCTGGCATAATTTCTACTCTCGTTTTCAATTTTTCCGATCCCGATCGCAAACATACCTGACCGCACTTTTCTTATTGAACGATTTTTCTAAACTGGCTGGCAATAGAGCCGTCGGGAGGGGGAAATGGCGAAGGGATTTACCTTGTTGGAAACACTGCTGGTGGTATTTTTACTGAGTGCGCTTGCCACTTGGATGCTGCCGCAGTGGCAGGTGTTGTCGGATTATCAGGTGTTGCAAAAAGAGCAGCGGCGGCTATTTGGTTTTTTGCGACATATGCAATTGCGGATCGAAAACTCGCACGAGATCTGGTTTTTACTGATTAATCGTGACGCCACTAAACAGAATTGGTGTGTCAGCGTGCAGCGTAAGGATAATTTGATTTGTGACTGTTTTATTCCGCAGCATTGTCCGCAAAGAGTGCAGGCGCATTTTTATTATCCGAGTTTTCCGCAGCAAACTCAAATCATCAGCAAAAAGTATTATCCATCGGAAATCAGCCGCTTGAGTGGGATTCGTGACACGTTTTCTGCGGCCTGTTTTGTATTGCAAGCAGGCAAAGCGCGTTCTATTTTCTCGCTGTTTAATGTGGGCAGTTTAAGGGTAAAAAATGATCAAGCCGCCAGTGCCTGCGTGCACGACAATTAATTTTCGCCAAGTGCGGTATTTGACCATCTGGAAAAAAGGCTCCAGCTTATTGGCGTTAATGGTCTCGATAGCGCTCGGTTCATTTTTACTGTTGCTGATTGTGGCGTTTTTCACCCAGGCGGCGAATCAGAATCGTGAGTTATTGCTACGGTTGCAGTTGCAGCGTGAACTGCACAAAGTGCTACATTTGATGAGTAAAGATATTGCTCGCAGCGGTTTTTACCATATTCAACAAACCCTTGAACAATCCAATGTGGCGCTGTTCAACCATGCCGACGGCACGGCAAGCAGCATCACACAGGCGAATCGAGAGGTGGCAAACAGTTGTCTGCTGTTTTGGTACGATTTGGATCACAGCGGCTGTGTCGGCAGTCATCAAGCAGCGCAGTGTCAGCAGGAACAGCGCAACACAACCAACGAGATTCAAAAAGAGTTGTTTGGCTATCGGTTGAAAAGCAAGATGATTGAAACCCGCGCAATGTATAAAAACGGCACGATTCAGGGGTGTGAGCAAGCACAATGCAATGGTTATATTGCAGAAAAAGGCTGCGATACTCGTGGTTGGGTCGATTTGCTTGATACCGATACCTACCAAATTAATCTGCTACGATTTTCGTGGTTGGCGAACAGGAAAGGTGTTTTAGCAGAAATTGGTGGCAGTTATAAAAAACAGCCTAAAATCCGCTATCAAAGTGCGGTGGTAATTCCGTTGAACAACCGCTTAGCGCAAGGCAGTCAAACGGCTTCCCCATAAAAATTAAAGGAAAAGTATGCTGAAAAAAGGCGTTGTTACCCTAACCAGCCTGTTGCTGCTCTCCAGCGTATTACTGCTGTTTTTGATGTTGGACGAGCAGATCTTGGCATCACATCGCGCCGATTTGGGCGAACGGTTGCGCTATTTGCAACAACGGGAACATTTGTTGCAGCAAAGTGTGGTTGCTGAAGGCAATACGCTTTGTCGGCAACAAAGTGTGGTGCAGTCGTCGGAGGCAAATTTTTTCAGCATTCATTTTACTGATTCACAGCAAGATCAGCAGCATAGCATCATTTGCCATCGTTTAACGCTGTTTAAAACCTTGCCACAGCAGGCGAGCGCAAAAGGCTGGTCGAATTTTTTACATCCAGATTGGCAAACGGGCTGGCGGCAATCGGATTTTGTTCATTTGCCTTTAAATGCAGCGGATTATGCTGCGAACAGAGTGTTGTGGATCGAGGATGACAGCGAGTGGCAGCTGGCGCAGGATTTTTATGGGGTGGTGTTGGTAAACGGCAGGCTTAAGTTATCGGGCGAAGGCAAGATTATCGGTGCCTTGATCTATCAAACTGCGTTGCAATCAGCAGAAAATCAAATTGAATTTAATCAAAGCGTGGTGAACAACGTGGCAGAGCAATATCAACAATGGTTGTATCGGAGTGACAGTTGGCATGATTTCAATTCGTTATAAGTTAATCCGTTATAAACCAATCTGTTATAAAGGAATTCAGTATAAAAAAGGCGCCAGCCTGTTTGGCGTGTTGCTGACGCTGGCCCTGTTCAGTAGCATCGTGTTGGGCATTTCGACTTGGACTGCGGCACAGCAACGGCAAGGCGTGTTGATCTACCAACGTTATCAGGCGTTGCTGTTGGCGCAAAATCAGTTTGCCCGCCAGCGTTTGGGGTTGGATTGTCAGAACCGCATTGAACAAAATCACCTGCTTTTTCAAGTGAGTTGCCAGCCAAAACAGGTGCAAGTGCGGTTTCCAGCGGGAGAATTGACATTGAATATCGAAACTGAATAATCGCACTTGCAACCGCTGGAACTCTCGTTGACAATAACGCTATCTAATCGAAGCAGAGGCGTGGCGGTGTTACATTTATATTATTCCAACCATTTAGAGACGCAGAAAGCGCTTTTGATCCGACTGTTGGGGTTGCAGCCGCTATCGGATCCTTTCCAGAGCGAACAGATTCTAGTGCAGAGCCAAGGCATGGCGCAGTGGCTGAAACAGCAGATCGCCGAAAATTGCGGTGTCGCCGCCAATATTGCGTTTCCGTTGCCCGCCAGTTTTATTTGGCACCAATACCACCGCACTTTGCCGAATGTACCGCAACGTAATGCGTTTGAAAAAGAGAGTATGCAGTGGCACTTGATGGCGTTGATTCCAACACTATTATTGCTGCCGGAGTTTGCTGAGTTGAAACAATATTTGAGCGGACAGCCTCAGACTGAACAGCAAAAACTATATCAACTGAGTGGTAAAATTGCGGATCTGTTCGATCAATATTTGGTTTACCGCCCTGAGTGGATCACGGCTTGGGAGCAGAATAATGATCAAGCGGTTATCCAAGCGATTATGCAGCATTTACCTAGCCAATCGCCACCAGATAGCGCACTTTCGCTCCCATTTGCCGATGATCAACTGACGTCAGAGTGGCAAAGTGCGGTCAGTTGGCAAGGACAGTTGTGGCGTGCATTATATGCCCGGATTGAGCAACAAGCGGCGCAACATCACCAAACTTGCCAACATCGTGCCGCTTTGCATCAGCGCTATTTGCAGCTTTTGCATGAACAAAAGCCGCCACATTTGCCGCAACGTTTATTTATTTTTGGGATTTCGGCGCTGCCGAATGTCTATCTGCAAACGTTACAGGCGATGGCGCAGCACTGCGAGGTGCATCTGTTTTTCAATAATCCGTGTCGGTATTACTGGGGTGATATTATCGATCCGGCATTTTTGCAACAACTCAAATTGCGTAAACGATTACAAAACGGCAAAGTGCGGTTGGGTGAGTGGTTAAACAACAAACAATTGGCGCAATTGGACCAGCCGGACTGGCAAGATGATCCGCTCGGCTATTTGCAAACTGGCAATCCGCTGTTGGCGACCTGGGGCAAAATGGGACGTGATTTCTTGGCGTTGCTCAGCCAAAGTGACGCCAATGAAATTGATGCTTATGCTGAAGCGGATGGAAATAGCCTGCTGGCACAATTGCAAAATGCAATTTTGAATCTGCAACCAGCACAGCCAGCCCCCCCATTTTTGCTTGCGCCGAACGATCAAAGCCTGATGATCCACGCTTGCCACAGCCCGATGCGCGAGGTAGAAATTCTGCACGATCAACTGTTGCACTGGTTTCAACAGGATCCTGCATTAACACCGAAAGATGTTGTGATCATGCTGGCGGATGTCGATCAATATGTGCCGTATATCCATGCGGTATTTTCGCAATATCAATACAACGATTCGCGTTTTATTCCTTACGAAATTGCCGATCGCAAACACAGCCATAGTGATGTAGTGATTGCCAGTTATTTGCAATTGTTACGCTTAAAAGAGAGCGATTTCAGCGCCGAATCGGTGCTGGCGCTGCTCGATGTGCCAGAAGTGAGGGAACGCTTTGAGTTGGATCTTAAAGCACTGGAAACCTTACAAAACTGGGTAGCGCAAAACGGTATTCGCTATGGCTTGTCGGCTAATCAAAATGATTTTGTGCCCAACTACAATGCGTGGCAAAGCGGTTTGCAACGCATGTTGTTGGGCACGGCGATGCGTGAAAACGACGGCATTTGGCAGAACAGCGTCGCCTTTGATTTAAGCCACGGGTTAAGCGCCCAGATTGTCGGAAAACTGGGGGACTTTTTAGACTGCCTGCAACATTGGCAGTCAGTGTTGCAGCAACCGCAGCCGATTGAACAGTGGCGGCAACAGTTGCATTGGCTGCTAAAAACGCTGTTCTGTGATAATCAACAAAGCCGCTCGGTGCTGCTGTTTTTGGCGAAACGAATTGATGAAATTTGCCAAACCGCACTTGATGCGGGTTACGACCACACTTTAGACAGCAGTGTGATTGCTGAGCTGTTTGACGCCAAATTGAGCGATGAAGACAACAGTTTTCACTTTTTGAACGGCAAATTGAGCTTTTGTACTTTGCTGCCGATGCGGGCAATTCCGTTCAAAGTGGTGGCGTTGTTGGGCATGAACGAAGGCGATTATCCGCGCCAACACCAGCCGAACAGTTTTGATTTGATGCAATATGCGCCACAAAAGGGCGATCGGGTGCGGCGAGATGATGATCGCTATCTGTTTTTGGAAGCGATTTTATCGGCGCAGCAAAAACTGTATATCAGTTATATCGGGCGTTCTTTAACCGATAATCAGGCGTTGCAGCCGTCGGTGTTGGTCAGTCAGTTGTTGGATTATTTGAGCGATCAAACCGATTTGATTCCGGCATTTGATCCACTGCAACACCCAGAACAACAGCGCCAAGATAAAGTGCGGTCGCATTTGGTGCAGCAACACCCGATGACCGTTTTCAGTCGTGAAAATTTTGCGCTGAGCAACCCAAACCGCTCTTTTGCCAAAGAGTGGCTAGTGAACCAAGCATCGGCAGATTTGCAATACAATCAATTTATGCAACCGCTCAGTGATGTGGAGCAAAGTGCGGTCAGCAGCGTGATTGTGTTGGAACAATTGATCCGCTTTGTGCAATCACCGTTAGCCTATTTTTTCGAAAAACAGCTTGGGGTCAGATTTAAAAACGATCAAACTGATTGGGCAGACAGCGAAAATTTCAGCCTTGATTCGCTGGAACGCTATCAACTGAGCGAACAACTGCTGCAACACCCTCAGACACAATGGGCAGCGCAAATGCAGCGCTTTAAACTGAAAGGCGAATTGCCGCGGGCGAATTTTGCCGAAATCAGCGCACAAAAGCTCAGTGAACGGCTGCAACCATTAAGTGCGGTGATAGAGCCCTATTTGGCACAAACTGCCAATTCGTTGAATATCCGTGTTGCGCTTGAGATCGACGGACAACATTATCAATTGCAGGGCGACATCAGCGGCTTATACCAACAGCAAAAAGTAGCATGGCGTAGTGGCGCAGTCAAAGCCACGCAGGTTATCCAATATTGGATCGAATATTTAGTATTGCAGCTCCAGCAACCCGGCAGTGGCACACCGCACTTTTATGGCCTGGAGAAAAATAAAGTGCAATTTTATCATTTTCAACCGATTTCAGCGCAACAAGCCCATGAGCAATTGCAGGTGTATTTACAGGATTTCTTGCGTGCCGAACAAGATTTGTTGGCGTTACCGACCGCACTTTACGTTGATTTTTTATCCACTGCTAAAAGTGACGAGCAGTTATTGCAAGCAATTCAGGCATTAGGGCAAGACGGTTTCCACGACAGCAACAAAGCCGATCCCTACTGGCAGCGTTTTCTGGCACAACAGCAACAGCTTGATTTAGAAGCAATAAAATCCAAAATGCAAGGTTGGTTTGGGTTGATGCAGGAGAGCTTGGTTGTTGGATGATAGGGAGTTGATAGGATTTTTGCTTAGGATAAGGATAGTGGCTTAGTGCTCCGCATAACGATAATTTATATTTTTATACAAAATAGACCGGAACTTTTTCAAATAGTGTTTTATCCCTAAAATAGGATTTATTATTGTGATCTGTATCACATAACGATTATAATGTTAACAGCGCTATTTGCTTTTTTATCTAATAAATTTTACTTTACACGATAATAATTCGTTAAATATTTACAAAT
>NZ_VDHF01000023.1:0-31167 GCF_006228025.1 Testudinibacter crocodili | reverse complement strand
CTGTGGCTCCTGTAGCACCTGTCGCTCCGGTGGCGCCTGTATCACCGGTAGCACCTGTGGCTCCGGTTGCGCCTGTGGCTCCAATTGCACCTGTATCACCCGTTGCGCCCGTAGATCCTGTGGCTCCTGTAGCTCCTGTATCACCGGTTGGTCCTTTCAAACCTGGGGCGATAGCATCGATCGCAGCTTTTAATTGCCAAACGTTGACTGCGTCGGTATCTTGTGTACCAGCAGCAAGGTTGGTGATTTGTCGCAAACCATTTTCTGAGCCCACTGAAACCGCGCCAATAGAACCTTGAGCAAAGTTGGCCGTCGCATTATTGCCGGCAATCGGAGCTGCATAACCCGCAGCGATTACCCCACGATTTTCGATTGATCCTGCGCCAAGAGCAACGCCATTTGCATTATTTGCTGTAGCACCAAAACCTATAGCCACGGCATTATTCGCTGCAGCAACTACACCGGCATTTTTACCAATCGCAATTGAATCTACAGCTAGTGCACCTTTATTGTCCGCATTGCTGCCTTCTGTTGAATTAATGCTTAGATAACGCAGCGTAGCAGCTTTCAATTGTGACACATTAACCGCATCATCATCATCAACGCCATCTGCAATATTACTTAAGCGTGTAGCCGTTTTGGTAGTACCATCAAGATTGACAACGGAAACCAAAATATCTTCCGCTTCAACAGTATCACCACTGCCATCTGCTTGAGTGTTATAACTGCCGTCCGCCAGCTTATACACTAAAGTCCCATCTGTTTTGGTATATCTCAACAAGGTTTTAGCGGTGATGGTTACCGTTGATTTACCGGCGTCATTCTCATCTTTAACGGCAACATCGGTAGTGAGTTTATCACCCGAAACAAAATCAACCCGCTCGCCTGCCGCAACCGCACCCACTTCATTCGTTGCACCATCGCCAATCAACCAACCGCCGGCAACTTGTTTCAACTGCGCCACATTCACCGCGTCAGTATCATTGCTGCCTGCTGCGACGCCGGTGATTTGGCGCAGAATGCCACGAGAAACATCGCCGACACTAACCGCACTTAGAGTGGAAACAAAGGCGTTGCTGTCTTTAACAGCATTTAACGCTTCAAGTGCGGTTTTGACTTTGCTGCCGTCAGTAGCCGCAGTGATTGCAGCAGCTAAAGTGGTGTTATCAATCAACAGTTTTTCAAATTCTTTGCGTTCATCAGCGCTAAGTGCAGTGATTTCTGCAATCGTTTTAGTTGAAGCAGCTTTAGTCGCTGGATCATAGCCCGCTTGATTCGCCGCCGTTGCCGCATTTGAACCTGCCCCTAACGCCACGCCGTTGGCTTGCGACACCAAAGTGCGGTTGCCGAGCGCTAAAGCACCTTCGTTTGCTTCTGCAATCGTAACATTATTGCCCACGACAAAACTGTTGGCGGTATTGACGGTGTTGTTGTTACCCAAAATATACGAACCTTCGGCTTTTTCGCCGATAATATTTGGATCACCAATTGCCCCGGCATGATTGGCGTTCACCCTGTTGCCTCTACCAATCGCAATCGATTGATCACCGCCTGCTATGCTGCCGTGCCCGATTGCAAGGCTTTCGTTGCCGCCCGCATGACTAGCACTACCAATGGCAACAGCATGCTCACCTTTGACGTCATTTTGACTCAGTTTCATCAGTGACGCCACAATGCTACCATGAGAAGAGCTTACTACGCTTTTTAATGTTTCCTCAGGAAAATCTGGATACATTTTTTGTAATTCAGCACCATATTTAGCCCATATTGCGTCAACTTCGGCAACTCGCTCAGCCCCACGCTTGTTCATCATAGCGTATTCAGCAATTTCTGGGTTTCCTGTTCCGGCACCTTGTCCAATTGCAATCGAAGATAGCCCGTCAGTAGCGGAGTTCGCACCTAAGGTGACCGTATTTCGGTTGCGGGCTGATGCCTGATTACCAATCGCAATAGTATTAGTATTCATATCTAATGCCGATAATTTATCAGGGTCTACTTTTCCGATGTTGTCAATAGCATCTGCAAAGAAACGCCCCTGTTGGAATAGATATCCACTAAAAGTATTACCCAAGAAAAAAGCGTCATAGTTAGAAGCACCCATTCCTAACGCAATGTTGTTACTTCCCAAATGATTTGCCAGCGCACCACTTCCAATAGCAATATTATCATTTCCACGGACATCTACGCTGTCATTAAATCCTTTAGTATTAATGTAAGTATTGTAATTACCCAACACTCCACCAGTGCTATTTATATTTACATTATTAGTGTTAGTATTTGCAAAACTATCACGCTGTTGACCCGATGACGTTCCTGCCCCATTAACATATTTTAAACTCTCATTGAATACATTTGATATTTTTTTATCAGTATCATTCACAATAACGTCGACACTGCCATTAATATTGACACTATTCAACTCATTAGAAGCTCCAACCTTGCCAATCACAACACTACCGGCACCTTTAGCACTGTCATTATTGTAATTATCACCTTTCGTGCCACCATCATTGACACTAAAATAATGAATCTTCGGTGTCGCATCAACCGCGGTTTGCACAGCCTTCAACTGCGCCACATTCACCGCGTCAGTATCATTGCTACCAGCTGCGACGCCGGTGATTTGGCGTAGGATGCCTAATGTCGGGTTACCCACGCTCAAGGCGCCGGCTGTCGAAATGAAAGGGTTTACATTATTGTTCTGTAAATTTTTTAAAGCACTCACAACTTTGTTGCGTGATTCCTGAGTCAGATTTTGACCAACAAATTGTGGCGTTGTTGAGCTAAAATCTGCAATAATAGCTTGAAGCGAATTTAACCGTCCATCTACCGGGTCAGAGCTGAACGCAAATGCTTTTTCTACCTCTAATAATTCTTCTGCATTCAATTGTTGTAATTCGGCTAACGTGTCGGTCTGCTCTCTTGTTAAGGTATCACTAGCAAGTGGTATATAGCCTTGCCCCATTGCTGCGGTGTTCGCTCTGCTGAAACGCCCTAGCGCAATACCGTCATTCACTTGAGAAGATGCGGTTGCCCCCAGTACAATAGAGCCTCGACCGTCAGCAGCGGAATGCGAGCCTGCAACTATAGAAAGATCAGACATTACTGTGACATTTAGCCCTACTCCAATTGACTCTGAACCCAATACCTTTACATTATGCCCCAATGCTACACTGCCTAGACCATTCTGCAAATCAGAAGAACGACCAACCCGACCTTGACGATAACCATAATTGAGATCAAGTAAATAACTGTCAAAATCTGCTTTATCATTTTTGGCAATAATTAGATCAATTGCCGCATCTTTAGTGGTAAATCCCCCTAAATTACGCGAGGCCAAATAGTTTTTTAAAATATCATCAGGTACTGATGTTCGGATAAGATTTCGATCCAAATCAGTCCGTAGTATTAACTCCAAAAGTCTTGGATTTCCTACAAGGGTATCTGCGCCAATTGCAGTACTCACAGGCATCAGAGCTCCCATGTTATCACTATTATAATTATGCAGAATCTTAGGGCTGATGTCTTTATAATATTCCCGTAACGGTTTTCCACCCCAAGTCGGGTTTACACTCACATATCTAGTCTGCGCTCGTTTCAATTGTGCGACATTGACTACATCAGTATCTCGAGTGCCTGCTGCCACCCCGGTGATTTGACGTAAAATGCCGTTAGAAACATTGCCCACACTGACCGCACCAAGGGTGGAAACAAAGGCATTGCTATCTTTTGCCCTATTCAACGCCTCAAGCGCCGCTTTCACGTTGATATTATCAGTTACAGCAATTGCTGTCTCTATGTTACGGCTACTCACCAGCACGTTTTCAAACAGCTTACGCTCTTCCGGTGTTAACTCAGTGACTGCTGCAATCACCTGTGTCGGCACGATTTCACCGGTAAGCGTATTCACTCCGTTTCGACCGCCAGAAATTCCGGAATACGAACCACCACCAAGCGCCACACTGTTGTTAGCCCCAGCAATAATATGATTACCCAGTGCCACTGCACCATCGGCGACAATTTGAGTGTTACTGCCCAATGCCACCCCATCACTTCCGTAAATAGTGGCGTTATTACCCAATACAAAATTATTGCTTATCATATTCGGAGTTAGAGAATAAGCAGTGTTATTATTACCAAGCACGAAACTATTCGCTGAGATAATCCTATTGTTCGTTCCCAAAACCCCACTATGGTCGGCTTTCACAATATTGTCAGCACCAATTGCGATCGAGCGGATAGGCATATTGCTCGAATCGTTAACAAAATTGAAAAATGAATCGAAATACTTGCCACCCTGCTTTATGTCAGCCAGCGTAATATTCTCTTTTTCATTAATGCTATTTTTCTTTTTAAATGCAGAAGAATATTCTCTTAATATTGAACTTAAAAGCTGATCTGCATCATCACCACGCGCTAATTGGCTATATGCCGCCAGAATATTTGGATCACCAACGACTGCTCGATCACCTAGTGCAATCGAAGAGGTTCCGTCCGCATATGCTTGGCTGCCAATAGCAATAGCGCGGCGAGCGTTAGGTCGGGCAGCTGCACCGATGGCAATCGTATTGGTATTGAGATCATTGTCTTGATTACCCAGCAAGCTGAAATCCAAGCGGCTATTTAAACCATCGGTACTTTGGATTGCATTCGGGAAAAAACGAGCATTAAACAAACGGTTATTTAAATAATCACCATAAGCCCCGTCAATGGTGCCACCGGCGAAATTCCAAGAAGAAGCTCCCGCACCAATTGCAACATTTTGGCTACCGATTACATTGCTCAGCGTATTCGAACCCAAAGCAATATTGCGATTACCCACTGTATTACCCATGGTGTTAATATAAGTATTTTCACTGCCAAATCCCCACTCGCCGGTGCGATGGTTACCAATAGTTTGTAAATTAATTTTCACATTGGCATTTTGGCTGTTCAGTGCCCAGTTAATTTCAGGGCGATTACGGTCCACAATCTGCAAACTTTCCATCAGTTTGCTACCATTGGTCAGATTAGGCAGAATATCAGTAACAAAATCACGACTGTCTTTCATCTGCGAACCAATATAAACACTGTTATTATCCGCCACTTCCGCTTTACCAATAACTACAGAATTTAATCCTTTCGCGCCATCGTTATGATAGTTAATTTGATTCAAGGCACCATTTTGTGCCGAGGTAGTTGGAGAAATACTCACATAATGCGTCTGCGCCGCCTTCAACTGCGCCACATTCACCGCGTCAGTATCATTGCTGCCTGCGGCGACGCCGGTGATTTGGCGCAGAATGCCACGAGAAACATCGCCGACACTGACCGCACTTAGGGTGGAGACAAAGGCGTTGCTATCTTTAACAGCATTTAACGCTTCAAGTGCGGTTTTGACTTTGCTGCCATCAGTAGCCGCAGTGATTGCAGCAGCTAAGGTAGTATTGTCAACCAATAGTTTTTCAAATTCTTTGCGTTCATCAGCGCTAAGTGCAGTGATTTCTGCAATCGTTTTAGTTGAAGCAGCTTTAGTCGCTGGATCATAACCTGCTTGATTCGCCGCCGTTGCCGCATTTGAACCCGCCCCCAACGCCACGCCGTTATCAACTGTTACCTGAGTATTTGACCCCAAGGCTACGGCATGTTGCACCGGTGTGCCATTGGTTACGCTGCCGTCTGCAGCACGGCTGGCGCCGATATGTACGTTGTTACCCAATACAAACGCATTATTGGAACCAGTGCCAATGGTGTTGTTGTTGCCGACACTATAACTGTTATCGCCGTTGATAATGCTCGGGTCGCCGATGGCGCCGGAATTTTGCCCACGCACGGTGTTGCCGGTGCCGATGGAGATCGCATTTTTGCCAGCAGCATAACCGCCCTTACCGATCACGATCGAATTATCGCCGGTCGCAACGGAATTATTACCGATAACAGTTGCTGATTTGCCGGCTGTTTTGGCTTGAAGGATATCTCGTGCCAGAATTTGCATATCAGTGATACTTTTAACACCAAAAGGAAAAGGTTCATCTGCCTTTGCCATCACTTGTTTTACAAATGCTTCCCTGATCTGCTCCTGCGTATTGAGCAAAGAGACATCAACGCCTTCTTTCGCTAGCAAACCTTTATAAGTAGCATTGAATTTATCGATAGCATATTCTGCAGGAAGATCTATTATGGATTGACTATGCGACTTTTCCCATTCGGTCAGTAACGACATATTTTGGCTGAAAGAATCACTTTTTGCTGTCCGTAATTGATATAATCCGGCAAATACCGCTGTTCCGATAACGCCGTTATCAAACTCAGCAAGATGCTCCCCGGCAATACTACCGGTTCCCAATACAGTATTCTCTGCACCGCGGGAATAGTTTTCGCTACCAATCGTTATACTTCTCGCCCCGCGTGAGCCGATTGACTGACCGATAGAAACACCACGCTCGCCCGTTGTTTGCACATATTCCCCGATGGCGATCGACGCCAGACCTTGAGCCCCTTCGCCATCAATATTATTGGTGATCGCATTTTCCTCTTGTGACCAAGTATGCAGTGCCGGTTGTTTATTGCTCGGAGTGTTCACCACTCCGATATACGATTTTTCCAACGCTTTCAACTGCGCTACATTCACGGCATCGGTGTCTGCCGAGCCTCCGGCTACCCCAGTAATTTGGCGTAAAACACCATTTTTCGCATCTCCGATGCTTAACGCACCTGCTGTGGAATGGAATGCTGCCGAATCAAGATCTTTATTTTCCAAAAAGGCTTTAAATGCCGCCAACACTTTATCCGGCTGTGCATCTTGAGTGGAGCGGGTGGAATAGAACCAAGAGTTTCCTTCCTTCAAAATCAATTTTTCAACCTGAGCTTGATCGATAGGCACCTCTTTCCCCACACTGCTGTCAAAATAAGTGCCTTTTGCCAATAACGCCAATGCTTGTTGATACACTGCATAATCTGCGGCGTTTAAAGCCTCAATTGCTTCCATTTTTGGCGCATTGAGCGAGTTCAAAACACCTTTGGGATTATAGGCAGCATTCCCCGCTTTGCGGTCAGCTGCAGAACGGAAGCCTAATGCCACTCCGGCATCAGTGATTGCTTTTGCTCCTACTCCTAATGCCATTGAGTGTGTTGCAGTAGCGCCATTGTTATATTTGTTGGCGTACTCTGTGAAATAGTCATTGCTGCCATTGTCTAATATTGTGTCTTTATTGATACTGTAATATTGGGTGGTGGCGTCTTTGAGTTGCGCTACATTGACCGCATCAGTGTTTTCTGTGCCGGCTGCCAAGCCTTTAAGCTGACGTAGAATAATGCGTTCATCTTTTTCGTTACCAATCGAAACCGCTCCTGCTGTTGACATGGTGTTCAGCGTGCCATTAATGTTGGCTTTCGCCAAATCTTGCAGTTTTTGATTCAAGTTATTCAGTTCTTGTTCGCTTAAATCCGGATTATCTTGCTTGATTTTAGCTATAAATTGGTCATTATGCTCTTTCGATATCTCGCTTTCATAAGGGTATTGTAACCAGGTCTTGTTGATATAACGGTAAGCCAAAGCACCCAAGTCATCTACACTGATATCATTTGCCTCACTTCTTAAACCAGCCAAAATCGCCAGCTCTTTTTTGGTAAAACCAAATTGATTGATACTGTCGAAATTCATGCCGTCAACTACAAACTTAGGACGATTAGCAAAATGCCCCAGTTTTTCAGCTGTATCAGAGACGGAACCGGCACCGAGTGCTACACCTTCATTAACAGTCACACCGGTGTTAGCGCCTACCGCTACCGCACTCATTACCGGTGTAGTCGCTTGTCGGTCACGATCGATACCAACATTGGCGCTATTACCCAGCACAGTATTATTATGACCATCTTTAAGGTAAATATTTTGTCCGACTACCGTATTGCCAACACCGCCTTCAACCGCGATATCCTGCCCTAAAATATTGTTTTTCTGCCCTTCTTTAATTGTGATGTTTTGTCCAAACGCTGCATTATTATTGGTTTCTGTGCCGATAACATTAAATCCGCCAGCTACGCTATTTTCGCCAGCATAGAGTTGATGTCTGGTTGCGTAGCTAGCCTCGCTGGTAGGTGATGAAGAACCGTCGGTGCTAAGTAATGATTGTATTTGTGCGTGCTCAGCTGAAGAGCTTGCTATGAGTTTACCATTATCATCTAATAATAATGCCCAGACGCTTTGAGATGAGATCGGACGTTTATCGCCATTTGCTTCCAGTGCATAAAAAGTGCCGTCGGTGTTGCGGTATACTTCAATAGTATGATCATCAGACTGAACGTATTTCAGTGCCGCTGAAGCGGAAAGTGGCAGCCATAATGACAGAGCGGCAAGGCAGCACAAACTGAGATAACGCAATGGTGTTTTCCAACCGCACTTTGCCACTGTCGGCAATTCGCTTTCGTTAACCACTGTCGATTTGCCCTGACTGCGAGCCAATTCGGAAACCACATCAAAACGTTGTAAGGTTTTATTCCAGATAATTCTATAAACTTTATTCATTTTTTGTTCCTTTAATTACAATGGTATAACTACACTCTACACAACCACAATTTAGCAGGTGCTGACTTAAAAGTTTGTACAATTTTACTTCAAATAATGGACGATTCACAGACAATATTGACATTTTAAGTAAAATAATCCATCAAATATCACATTTTGAATTTTTGTCAGTAAAATTTAAGGTTATAACAATAAAAATCAACACAGCTTGCATAAAACGGAGTATATTGCTTTCAAAATAAGCTTCACGTATGCTAATTACCCTTGATAAGTCAACAAGCCACAGGGTAATTTGATGTTTGTGTCCCCCCACTCACTTGAAGAAAACATTGCAAAGGGCAACTATGACGCTGCATTTTCTGATCTGTTAGAAATATTATGGGTTTTAGAGCGAGATTATAATGACTTTGGCAGGATAGACTTGCCTATACCGCTAGCGGTGCGATGTGATTTTAAACAATCTACTCTCTATGGCTGCACATATTTAGTTGACTTAATCAAACAGCTGTTCACCCAAGAGGAATTTAGCTTGTCAGTTCAACAAGCCGTGCAGCTGCTGTCTTATCACAAAAGCTTAGAAATGCTGTTCTCAGCCTCTGCATATTGGAACAGCGATCATATTTTACGCACTTTCCATCGCCATGACATTGCAGTTGATTTGCAAAATTTTCAATTACGCAGTAATCAAAGTACTTACTTAAAATTTTTCTGTTTATATACCTTAGAGTCTGACATCAAGTTAGAGCTAGAAATATTATGGCAACTGAATGCCCCGTTTTGTGCTGCATTTTGCTTAGCATTATTGAGCCAACGAGCTGTTGCCGATTCAGACGCCTATCAAAAACGGCACATAATTTTACAATGGCTGCCGGAAAAATTACTAACATTAACTGACATTTCATTGCTACCTTACGGTATATTACATGATGTTTATATGCATTGTAGTTATGATGATGCAGTCAATAAACATTTGATTAAGCGCAGCTTAAACCATATCTTTCGTCTACATTTGCTGCAAGACGGATGGCGAGACCGCACTTTTTTATCTACCGGGAAAATCAATAATAAACCGATTATGTTAGTGCTGTTGGAACACTTTTCGACCGAGCATTCGATTTATCGCACCCATTCCCGCTCGCTGCTTGCCGCCAAAGCACGGTTTCATTTAGTCGGCATTGGTCGAGAACGCCATGTAGATCAAGCCGGTCGAGCAATATTTGATCAATTTGTTGAGTTGCAACAAGCCGGCATTCCTGAACAAATGGCACAACTGCGAACACTCGCCGAAAGTCTGAAACCTGCTGTTTTTTATATGCCAAGTTTAGGCATGGATTTAATTACATTGTATGCCAGTGTCGTTCGCATTGCAGCAGTGCAGGTTATCGCATTGGGGCATCCAGCAACCAGCCATTCCGATTTTATTGACTATGCACTGGTAGAAGAAGACTACACCGCTAACAACACTGCTGATTTTTTTAGTGAGAAATTAATTAAGTTACCGAATACCGCACTTCCCTACATTTCATCCGGTGCTATGAAAAAATATCCTGAACATCAATTCAGAGAAAATCCCAACGTTGTGCAGATCGGTATTGCCAGCAGTATTATGAAAATAAATCCACATTTTTTATCAGCCTGCCAAGAAATTCTGAAACGTACAAATACGCCAATTCATTTTCGTTTTATCTGTGGGCTCTCTTTTGGCAGCACCCATGTCTATTTGGATAAAGTGATAAAACGCTATTTAGGCAATTCAGCCACACTGTATAGTCACCGACCTTATGATGATTATCTGGCTGAGTTGAACCAATGCGATATGCTGATTAATCCTTTTCCATTCGGCAACACTAATGGAATTATTGACATGGTGCTGTTAGGGCTGGTCGGTGTTTGCAAAACCGGCTCTGAAGTTCATGAACATATCGACGAAGGACTGTTCAATCGTTTGAAACTTCCCAAATGGTTAATCGCTTCAAATGTGGAACAATATATCACAAGTGCAGTCAAGCTGGCCGAAGACCATCAATTACGCTTAAGCATTCGTAAAGAATTGATTAGAAATGCCCCTCTCAAACGACTTTTTGAGGGGCAACCGGATATTATTGGTGAGATATTATGGCAAAAAACCGCACTTTCAATTTAATCCAGGAATTTTAGACATAGTAGATAAAAAATCACAGCCCTTAATAATCATGGGCTGTGAACAAACCCTTACTTTAAATCCTATTTCACTTCCGGCTCGCTGTTTTTCCATTTTCCTTCATATAAAACCTTGCCGGTTTTATCGGTGAGTTTGCCTTGTCCGCTAAACTCATTATTTTCAAAATAGCCGCTATACACTTTTCCGTCAGGAAAAATATACTCACCTTTTCCGTGACGTTTTCCCGCGTGGTATTCTCCGCTATATTTCGAGCCGTCTTTATAGCTATACGAACCACTCCCCGCTATGACCCCGTTTTTAAAGGTGCCTTGATAACTATCGCCGTTTGGAAATGTTAATGTTCCTTGGGTACGTTGATCATTATCATATTGACCGATATAAACTTCCCCGTCACTAAACGTGAATTTACCTTGTCCATGCCGTTTTCCGTCTTTTATTTCTCCGTCATAAACCGAACCGTCCGGAAAATTAATGATCTCTGCAAATGCACTGTAGCAGAATAGACTTAAAAGTGCGGTGGTAAGAAAAACGAGTTTTTTCATAATATATCCTTTATGTATGTTTATTCACATTCATTCACTTTAGTCATCGGTTTTACCGCTTGATTAATCATGCTTGCAACCTGTTTTTGATTATTGCCGGTAAATACTTTGCCACCTGTTGCCGTTGCAATGCAATTTGCAGCCTTAGCCCCACCGATATCGACGACATTTATTCTCAGACGTGGCTTTTGTTTTGAAATTTGCCGAGCTAAAGAACAAACATCGCCCGACTTACAATTATCTTCGCCATCACTGATAATCAAAATAAAAGCATCACGGTTTTTGCCATCAACCATTGCTGCCGCTTGTTGCAATCCGCTATAAAGCGGAGTTCCGCTATCTTCCCTCGACGGCAGCATACCATTGATTTTAGCCTTCAACGCACTACGTTTACCCGGCGAATAACGCCCTAAACGGGTTGCTGCCGGACATCGATACAACGATACCAAACCGATTTCAACATTGGGTGAGATATTATTAATAATTGAAGCCGACGCTTTTTTAGCTACACCCAATCGATTCGGTGAACGATACATATAATTGATTTCAGCCTCAGTTACGCCGTAATTTGTCCATCTCTGCTGGAAATCTTTAATCGTTTGCGGACTTTCCGCCAACGTCAAAAACATCGATGCCGAATTATCAAACACGATGACCATTTGCGGCGTTTTTCCCGGGTCAACTTTTGTTCTGCACTCTTTTGCTTTATTTACAGTCTCTGCTACCACAGGCGGTGGAAGTTGAGGTTCGATCTTTGCGATTTCCGTCGGCGGTAAAATCAATTTCGGTAATTCGATTTTCGGCATACTGGGTTCTAATTTAGCGACTTGCGGATATTGAATGTCTGCTTTAACCGCCCGTACCAACTCCAACTGCATTTGAGGTCGGAAATAGAACCACCATGCCAAAAATCCAAGTAACAATAGCAATAACGGCAGTAGCCACCAACACCAACGACGCGAAGTTGCAGCAACAACCGGTGGAGGGACGGCTGGCGCAATAATCGGTTTTGGCAGTTCTTTCCCCATGCCCCAACCGATAATCACCGGTTCACCATTGATCAGATAGACTTGGCTGGTATCCTGTTTTGTTGCGTCTACCAGTTTTTGTAACAATTCGGCTTGGGCGGGCTGAATTTTTCCATTGTTTTTTAATTCACCAGCCAAACGCTCTATAGATTGCAAACGTTGGCTAAGTAAGGTATTGATTCTGGAGGTAAGAGCCTTATCCTGCTCGCCGTTCTCCAGTAGATAAGGCTGTCCTTCCAACTCGGTGTACCATTCGACATAGTCCGCATGTTGTCTTGGGCGGGCAAATAAACTTGCAGTGCTCGGCGGCAAATGGCGCAGTAAAATTGACATCAGTTCGTCATATTGGCTGAAAAGCGCTACCGCTGAGGCATCACTCTCTTGTTTGGTTAATCTTGCCAGTCGTTGCATACCAATCCTTTCTTATACCAAATGCCTACTTCTTAACACAAAAATGCGTTTCTAACACAAGAAAATCAGCGGTTATAAATCAAGCTACCTCAAACATAACGTAACCTAAAATATAACCGCCTATTTTATCGGCTATAGCCCTAATGTTTTTTGCAGTTGCCCCAGTTTTTGCTGTAGCGCTTGCAATTCAACCTGCTTCTCGACTTCAGAAGCACTTGAATTGTTAGTTGCATTTAACTGCTTCTCCACCTCGGCAATTTGCGCTTGCAGATCCGATCGCCCTTTCGCCTTTTGCTTCAAATCCCGTGTAAGTGAATGTAGTGATTTGCTGAGCTTGGCTTGCTGGGCTTTTTTCTGGCTGAGCGACTGATTGACCGATTTTTGCTGTGCTTGAATATCAGCATAAATTTGGCGGAATTTTTTATTGGTTTCCTGCTCGTTCAATAAAATTTTCTCTTTTTGCTCAATCCGTTGATCATAACTGCCGGAAAATTTACATGCGGCTTTAGTAAACACATTCAATTCCACACTCGGATCACACTCATCGGGCGTGGCGGAACACGAAGATATCAGCGCTGTAACGGATAAAAGTGCGGTCAAGGCCAATAATTTTACTTTGTTCATAAGATTATCCTAATCTGATTGCCGTACGTTGCTTGGAAACCTCTCTCACCTGATTTTCCAACAGATTGATTTGTTTATTAAGCTGTGCAATTTGCGCATTTAACTTCTGCACATTGGCCCCGGATTGCTTCTCTTGTTTCGCCACATCACGCCAAGCACTCTCTTTTTGTTTCATTTTACTCAATTTATCGTAGAGATATTTAATATTACCATCAACTTGCGCCAACTGTTGTTGAGCCTGAGCTTTTTGGATTGTATTATTGTTAAGCTGTTTTTGTAAGTTATTTAATGTTTGTTTGTTTTGCGCCAACACAATTTTTGCCGAATTGGTCACGGCTTGAACTTGTGCAGTATCATTTTTTACATCATTAATCGTTGCATTAATCCGCTGCTCTTTGTTGGAATATTTTGCGCGTTGATCTTCTAAATAATAGTTTGCTCCCATTAAAACGCCACAACCGGCAACCGCACCAATCGCCGCACCGGCTACTGCATCTTCCGAGTCACCAGACAGCGCACCGACCAGACCGCCGAGCAAAGCACCGCCCAAAGCGCCCATTCCACATGAACTCCGCCCCGATTCACTGAAGAATTTGGCTTGCTGTCCCTGTGTCAATCGGCTATCAACATTGCTGCTTGAGCCGAGACCATCATTTTGACAACCGGTTAAAACAATACTTGCCGATAACACCAATGCGCCCAAAATTGTTTTGCTATTTTTGATTAAGTACATATATGCTCCTATTGGTTGCGTCACTTACTATTGCTTACAGTTATTTAACCACTCTTCACGATTTACTTTACCGTCTTTATAATATTGTTGCAAATGTTTCCAATAAAGATCAACGTATTCTGCTAAATTCGCCTTGCCTGCCAACTGCTTTTTATCCACTTGCGTCTGAACTGTTGCAATATTATAAGCTTTACTGGTACTCACAATCGTATCGGCATAATAAGTCAATACAAAATCACGCACGCCTTTTGCTTCCGCCAACACAGTCTTGCTTTCTTCGATCGCCGTCGGTTCACAAAGACCAATCGGCTCGCTACCCACCGGACAAGCCTGTGCAATATAATTTTGTGCAGCCACTTTTTGCTGATAATTAGCCTCTAAATCGGCAATATTAGTGCATAAAAACGCACCTAACTCCAACACAGAACGAATAGCGTGATCTCGCTGTTCATCACGAGACTGATTAGCAGAGCGCAATGCATCTTGTAATAATTTAAGCTCTTTTTTCACGTTTTCATTTTCGATATCATTGGTGATTTTTTCCAATTTTCCCACAATATTACTACCGCTACCGTGCCTATCATTTTTTAAATTATCATTACCAAGATTTTTCCATTCATTATCTATTTGTTTGATCCGATCACCCGAAGTTAATACCGGAGCGGCTACCACCACACGAAACCCCATATCCTTCGCTTTATCCGCCTTACCGTCAGCGGCATAAAACGGTTTCTCAATACGTAACGCACTGGATATTTCACTCTCAGAAGTGAGATAACTTCCACCCCGTACGGTAACCCCACCATTTTGTCCGTGATAACGATCCAGCTTGTTAAGTTTAAACGGATCAAGCATCATTTCGCTGGCATTGCCGAGCATATCGAACAGTCCTAACGGATTCGGCGCTAACAACCCGCCCAATTGCAAGCGCCCATTTGCCGATTGCGAGCCGGAAAACCACGCATAGGCCTTCAAGCCATTTGGTACAGGAAACGTGTTTTCTCTAAATTCGGAAGCTGAAACCGCAATACCGCCGCGTGCCGCATATTCCCATTCTGTATTGGTCGGCAGGCGAATAAAACCACTGACGCCATCTTCTTTCGGCAACTTATCCCGCTCATTTTTCATCAACCATTCATTGTATTTATGACTAAAATTCACCGCATCAAACCAACTCACATCAACGGCAGGCTGCCGCCCTTTCAGATTCGGCGACGGGCATTGCTCGTCCATCACCGCTTGATATTGCAATTGCGACACTTCATATTTTGCCATTAAAAAATACCGGTCTTGCGCCTTTCCATTATTCTGTCCACTAAAGCCGCCAGAGATATAATTCGGTGTAGAATGCTCAGCGAACGCCTCTGTGCCGCTATCGCTGCCCAACACGACAGACATATCGTCCAAAGGGGATTTTGTTCCGGTTTTCACCATTCGAAAAACCATGCTGCCATGACAAGGCATCGGCATGATCACATCCTCTTTATCCGCTTTGGGATTATAAAATTTTTCATCCCATTGTTCCGCCTGAGCTGCCGCACTGAACATAAAAAGTGCGGTCAACACTAGACGTTTTTGATTGAATAGCGTATTAAACATCACGTAGACTCTCCGCCGGTTGAATTTTTACAGCCCGAATACCGCCAATTCCCGCAACGATTGTTGCCATGCCCAATGCGGCAGCAAAAGCAAGACCAATATGATTTAACTGCAAACTACTGATAAAAATATCGGCGGATAAATGGCTCCCCAATACCGAATTGAATGCGTGACTACCAAAAAAGAATAAACAGCAGGAAATAACAAACGCTGCCGAACTGAGCAATAACGCTTGAATAATCAAGTAAACCACCACTGAGTGAGGTTTAAATCCGAGTAAACGCAACAAGGCAATTTCCTTACGTTTACGATCAATATTCGCCAAAAATGCACCGATGAGCGATAAAATACAGCCTAAAACCGAGGTAAAAGCAATCACGCCGAAAATCACATTCAGCACCCAATCGATGGCTTTGACATTTTCAATCGCATTGGCTTCAGTACGGGTTTCAATATTATTTTCACGCAATTTTTGCGCCAGCGGAGCAACGTCATCCAAACTTTTAGCATAAATTCTCGCTCTGGCAAACGATTCTCTAGCTTGAGTGCGCCCCCATTCTCCTTGAGCATCGGCGTCTTGGAAAAGTGCGGTTTGGTAACCGTCACGATAGTCTTCCATGGCAAGCAACACCGGAAGTTGTACAAAAGCGGCGGCGCGTGCAAATCGACTTTCGGGTAAAATACCTTCGACGCTTAATGCTACAATGCCGTTTTCATCGATATTATTCCGTTTTCGGCTGACGACCAACCGCACTTTATCGCCTGTTTTGGCTTGCAATTTTTCAGCAGAAAGCGACGATAGAATCACCCCGTTCTCTTGTTTCAATTCCAGTTGCCCTAACAACGTATCACCTTCGGCTGTCGGTAAAATTTCCACATTTTTTATAAAACGATTGGAACTGATATTGATATCGGCAGACGTGTTTAATGATCGGGTCAACGGAATCACAAATGCCGTTTCAGGCTGTGCTTTCAACCAATCAAACCATGCCTGTTTCAAATTTAAATTGCCGACAATTTTCACTTCCAAATTTTGTGGATTATTGGTCAGTTGTTGCTGCAATTGTGAAACCACGCCGTATTTTAAACTGAACAATAATAATAACGGTGCAATAACCGCAACCAAAGAAGCGACGATACAAAACGACACATTTCGGTCATAAAGCAAATCCAGCCACGCCAGTTTGGCTAGCAATCGATTGGACAATTTCAGATTATTCATACCGCACCGCCTGATTGCTTACCAAACACGGCACAACCGGCTGAGGTTAAATCAGCTTGCAAATACGGCAATTTTCTAGCGTTAATCAACGCCCGATCATGGGTGACCACCAACGCAGCAATATTCTGTTCTTGTACTAAATTCAGCATCAGATCAAATAAAATGTTTGCATGCTCAGGATCTAACGCCGAGGTTGGCTCATCAGCCAATAATAACTTGGGCTTATGCGCTACCGCCCGGATAAATGCCACCCTTTGTCGTTCGCCGATAGAGAGACGGTTGGGGTAAGATTCCAATAAATGGCTAAGATTCAGTTGCTGCACCAGATGTGAAATCCAATCACTATCGGCTTTGTCATTAAGCGTATTGTTATTGAGAATATTGTTCGGCAAGCAAATATTTCGTTTAACCGTTAAGAAAGGTAATAGCCCTCCGGTTTGGAGCATAAATCCCAGCGATGTCGCCCTTAGTGTCGCAAGTGCGGTTTGATTTTGCTGTAAAATAAGCGGGCTGATATCCTGCTCTGCGCCTAATTGGTAACGTGTCAGTCGAGTCGGTTTCAGAATCAAACCGATCATTTCAAGCAACGTACTCTTACCACAGCCGCTTGTGCCGCAAATAGCGACAACTTCGCCGCTATTTAACGATAAGTGTGGTAAGGAAACCGTAAAAGCATTATTGCCTACGCCACGACAAACAGACATGTTCTCAATATGCAGCATAATACGCTCTTATGGTAACGCTTCCAAAGGAACCGGATAAACAAAATCACGACTATCGCTCTCTTCGGATAAGGAGATCCAACGCGCGTTATCTTCGTTCATAATTTGATAATGGCGCAATTTTTGATGTAAACCGCGCAAAAACCGCTCTTGCTCTTGAGCACTCATGCCTTTCCAAGTCTCTTCATCGATTGAGGCAATTTGGCTTTTATAGGGAATGTCGTCCAGATATTCCCCCAGTAGACCTAGATCAGCAATTTTTACCGAGGCATTCTCTTTCAATTTATTGGGATCCTGTCCCATTGCCGCGGCAACAGAACGTAATTGAGTAAACATATCACTCGGTGAAATCAATCCGCTATTGGCAGCTTCCGCAATTTTTTTCACGACATCGCTTAAATCGCTCAGCTGAGATTTCGTCAATAATACTCTCGCCTCTGCAGTCGGCGTGTTTTTGACAAAATCTTTATCGCTGATCCATGCTTTGAAAACCGGCGGAGCCGTCGTTCCTTTTACATCGCCCAAGTATGCCAACTGCATCGCTTTACCCAATAAAGCGGCATCTTTTGCGATTTCACTGTCGTCTTTTTCTGCTGCCGTTTTCGCTTCTTTGTTATCTTCCACGGTTAATGCACTACCGGCAGCCAATTCACCGCGGTAGGCGAGTTGCACTTGCGAAGTGATCGCTTTTGCCAGCGAACTGACTTTATCGCCGAATTCATTCACATCTCCGGCATCCACTGGATAATACAGCGGCTTATTCAAATAATTGTTGAAGGCCAAATCAACATACTGCTTTTGTGCTTCGTCATGATTTTTCTTACCTGCTGCCGTTTTTAAATGTAATGTATAAACGGCGACACCTCGATGTTGGGCTTCCAAGCGCAACTGCTTGGCATTCAATCCTGTGCTGGATAACGGATTATCCCCGTCTAATGCGCCAGCATCAGTGATCAACACAATGTAACGCCCGCCAAAGTTATTCCAAGCGATATCATTTAGTGCTGTAGCAATACCGGCATAAGCATCTTCATTAAACTCCTTACTGGACACCTTGGCCTGTTTTAAATCGGCTACTTTATTCATAAAATCTTTGCCATCTTTGACCGTACTGGGATCAACAAACATTTTTGCCGTATATTCCAGCCCCGGTGTCGCCACTGTATTAGAGCGAAACGAGACTAAACCGAATTTTACTTGTTCGCTTAAATTTTCTTTTTCGATTTGAGCATAGATTTGCTTCATCGCTTCACGAGTGCGGTTGATATAGGGATCCATTGAAATAGAAGAATCAATCACAAATACAATCGCTGCACTGAAGCCCGTAATTTTTTGTGCGTTTGTCATCGCGCTGGCTGTTGATGTGTTTGGTCCTTGAGTAGGATGTTGAGTATTGTTTAAGACTTTATCGTCCTTGCTGACAGAAGCGACTTCTAAAATACGTTCATAAAAGCCTTTGCTGTTCATCACCTCTTCGCCTTGCAAAATAGGTAATAAGTAAAAATTCTTTTGGAAATCAATATACTCTGCCGGTTCTTGCGCCAACACTTGCGGATTATGCTTACCGCTATTTAAATCAGTGCGAATAGGTTCAAGCAGTGTTGCTGGATTATCCGCCTCAATCAAACTTTCCAGCGTCGATTTGTCTTTAAAAAACAACAGAGGATCACGTCCTGCCGGATTGGTAAATGCTAATGTCATTTGCATATTCCACGGCACGGCACATTCGCTTGCCAACCAGCCGACGGTTTTACCGAACGTATCCGGCCCGACTTGTAGCCACTCTTTGCCATTCACACTCTCTCGTTGATAGACATAATAACGAGAGAACACAACGGCTTTTTTACCGCCGCTCGCCCCGGCACGTTCAACCAATTCACAAGTCGGTGTACTCAGCACACGCTGAAATAACGTTTTTTTCCCTTGTTGCAATAACGGTTGTGCCGCAACCGCACTTTGGGTCAACAAAGAGCCAGCCAACAGCACCGAAGAAAGTAATTTAAGATATCCCATTATTTTTTCAACTCCTGTAAACGTGCTTTTGCCTCGGCATTATTCGGATCGGCCTCTAACGCCGTTTCATACCAATAAATGGCCGTTTCTTTATCTGCGCTGAAACAGCTATTTGCCGCTGCCGTTTCATATTCTTTGGCATACGCCAGTGCAATCGCAGCATTGCCGCCCTGTGCTTTATTCGCATATAACCGTTGGGCAATACCGCACTTATTCGCTTTTTTCGCCTCGGCAATCAGCGCTAAAATTTGGCTATCATCCGGATTACTTTTCAAACAACGCTGAAGAAATGCAATCTCATCATCACTAGCCGCTTGTATCGAACAAGCGCTAAGTTCAGACGGTTTAACCTCGGTAGGTTCAACCGATTTATCTGACAACAGAAAGAACCATGCCGCCGCTGCCGCCAAAATGAGTAACAATAACCCACCTATTAGCAAACCGAGCTTGCTTTTCGGTTTTTCCGTTTCAGTTACCGGAACCGCCATCGGCTCAGTCTCAGTCTCTAACGGTGGTTCTGTAATGACTTCCGGCTCCACAGCTATGGGTTCAGGCTCCTCTATTATCGGCATTGTCGGCGCAACGGTTATCGGTTCATGGCGAATATCACTGACACGGCTGGTATCGCCGCTGGCGGAAGAAGCCAAAATATTACCCACCATTTTCAATACGCCACGATCAGTCACCACATTGTCTACAGCATGAGTATCGCGCACCATCATTTGATATTGCACATTGGCATTTTGTTGCACCAATGCATCAACTAACCAAGGGCCAAGTTCCCCTTGTAAAATCCCGTCAACGACACTCAGCTGCGTTACTCTATGCCAAACCGGTTCCGTGTTCCATTGGTTATCTTGTGCGAAATAGTGATGGTCCTGACTACGCTGGATACTCACTTCAACCTCTGAACCGCCCTTCCAGTTTACTGCAGAAAATTGAGCGTATCCCGGTCTGCTTTCTTTTAATTCGATTCTTAACATGACTTTGTGCTCCAATTTCTCTAGTTGATTGCCGACGCGCTAAAAATCGCCAATACATCGCCCAATTTGGCATTTTGTGACGCATCGATTTCACGCCCCGCACTGTGTCCCGCATTACTCTCGGCAAACTGTCCGAAAGCCACGAACCAATCAAATAAATAGTTCTTCATAAAATTATTGGTGCGTTCATTCAGTTTCGGCAAATTATTGATTTTTTCGACTTCTTTAAATTCGAACACGGCGGCATCCTTTACCGCTCGGCTTGCAGGACGCTGATTTAGTGGCTGATTGATAAAATCAAGCCATGCAATGAAATCAGCAATCAACATATTCATTGAAAAAACCTGCCGTTCGGCCAACTGATCGCGTTTGCTACCGGCATTTTCATTTTTAAATACGACTTTTGACAATTTCTCTTGTAGTTTCAATCGATTTGCCCCGGTCACTAATTCACCCACTAACGCTTCGATATTTTGTTTGCTAAAACCGAAAAAATTCATCAGGTGGTCATTATTGGAAATGCCACGCAAATGTTCAATCCAGGCTTTAAACACCGCTTGAGCAAAACGTGATTCGACAATCGGCTCAGCAATCGTTTTTTCCGGACTGATCGGCATCTCTTGCGGCTCAGCAAAAAGATCAAAACCATCGTCAAAACCGAAGCCGCCGCCAAAATCATTGCTCACCTCCTGCGCTTGATCTTTTTTGTCATCAAGTGCGGTTTCGTCCATATCACTAAAATATAACGAACGGATGGTATCTTCAGGTAATTGCAAACAGCGCAAGAACTCCCCCACCAACATGGCTTTTTTTCCCAGTTCATTGGCAACCGCATTTGCCAGCTGCCGTTTTTTACTGACCTCTTCCGCACCGTCACGTTGATACCAACTGGAAAAACGATTTTCGACGATATGATTGATCGCTTCATTCAGTTGCTCTTTAATCCGCTGTTGTTTGACTTCAGGCAAGGCGATGGTTCGCAAATAGTCGCTAATTCGCTTCATGCCACCGTCATTCAACAACATCATCGCATCCCATTTTTGCTCGGGATCAGCGACATAGGTGCGCACATCCGGATCTGCCGCAAAAGTACGCCGCATCAAGGCAAGTTGCCCTTGTTCACGTTCGGCGATCTCTTTTTCGTTTTCAAGCTCTAAAAACGGCACCGGAAAGCCCGGTTTACGCACCAAAAACAAGTTATTGAACGGTTTACCGTTTGACCAATCGTTGATCCAATCATAGTTGCCGAAACGTTCTAAAATGGTTTGCTGCAATAATCCGCCCACTCCCCAGCTCTGTTTCAACATGCCTTCTGCTTTGGCAAGATCGGATTGAATACGGATATCAAATTTAGTAATCGCCCACAATAATCCCGGTTTGCGAGCACTACGTTGTTCAGCCGTATCACCTTGTGTCTTTTTGATCCAACGTTCCAAGACCGGCCCGACTTCATTCACTTCCGATTGCGCATTCGACGGGGTGCACATAATCAAAATATTCATTTCTTGACTGTCGGTGTAACGTTCAAACAGGTACGCCACTTTCCCCCTCAAAATAATTTGCGGAATCAGCTCTTTTTCACTCACCTCTGGCAGCGATTTAATCGATAAGCGCCCTCGATAACCGGGAAAATCAAGTAAATCCACATTTTCAAACGTTGGAGAGCGTGTTTTATTGATTAGCGGGAATACCAATTCGGCGGTAAGTGCGGTCAATTGAGCCAAGGAAATGTCAACAGCACCACTTAATGTACCGTCATTCAAACTCGGACGAACTTGAATATTCTCGTCTTTTGCTGAACCCAATCGATCCAGCATATCGACATTCATAATACTGTCGGCTTGTGATAATGCACCATCAACCTCTTTAACCACCGCACTTAGCGGCGCATATACCTTCTCCGGATACCCTAATTTGGCCAACGCATGGGCAAATTGAATATAGATCGAAGTCAATTCAGCCACTTCGCCCCACAAAATAGAAAACAGTGCTGCACGATCTTGAATCTCAAGCCGTGGCGCAAGTGCGGTCGCTTTTGCCCAATAGCTGCCTTGCAGGGCGGCAAGGGATTTGCCGAAACTATCGGTAGCATAATCCTGTAAATCGACTACATCATCCGCCGTCACGCCGTTAACCGCTGCGGCTTTTGTCTGTTGTGTCGCCCTTTTGATCAGTTCATTGATTTTCTGCGGCTCACATTGGTAATCTATTTTCTCTTTATCGAAATCATTAAAATAAGAATTCAATAAAATCTTGGCAATTTCAATTTCGCTGAACAGACGCAACTCCAGCGGATAACCGTCAATCCCGCCTTTTGCGATCCGACTGAAACGTGTAACCAGCCCTGTGGCTTCTTTGCCTCCGCCCGGCGGATTAATATGTTCGATAAAATCTAATTGCTTGCCGTCGAAGGTGGTTTCCAATTTACCGTTTTCACCTGCCGCCAAAGCAGAAACCAGATAGGATTTGCCGGCTTGGGACAATCCGAAAAAACCGGCAGTCATCGGGCGCGAAGAGACCGCGCCCAAACGCTTTGCCGTATTGCGTAATCGCCGCAATTCTAAAATTAAGCTATCGGCTTCATTATTCAAGCGTGCAACATTCGGACGAACATCACTGACCCAATCAATCGCTTTTTGTGAGCCGTTAAAAATATTTTGCCAAGATTCCGTTAATTTCGTTGCTATTTCGCTCATCTTTTCACACTTCCACTATCCAACCAGTAATCAGTATCACTCAACCCGACATCCGTCATGGTGTTGAGTGCCAGCTTAATATCCTCATTGCGGCGACAACTTGCGCCATCACTTGCCGAAACGGCTTTCACATAGAAGTTTTCCGCTTTCTCTTTATTGCTGGAGCGGGCACTTTTCGTTTTAACCCCCAGTGTTACCGTCAAGGAAATGCCGTTGGCGACACGCTGTTTTACCGCTGGATTAATAATATCCAAAGTATAAAGCGGAGAGGCAGTCCAACGCTCCACATTCAACTGACGGAAACCTAAACGGGTGAAGCCACGCACTTCAAATGAGGTGTCAGGGAAATCGTAATCATCATTATCCAGATCAATTTCTTTATAATAAACATTGCTGTCCTTGATCACATTGTTATTATCCAGCAATCCGAGGTATTTCACGGTTGAATAGGAACGCATCGATGCAGAACGGAAATTAAAATTCGGCAAGCGCAAATGTTGGCTTAAAAAGCACAGCATCGCCCCCACCGCCGCCGTTGTTTTTGGATCTTCAATCCGTCCTTGTTTATGAAACGGGTACCAGCCTCCGGTGCGATAATGGTGCAACGGTAAAATTCTGCCCACAGGAAGCGGCACTCTGGATTTAAAGAAAGACTGGATTCCCGGTAAACGCGACGGACGTCCGGTCAGCAGTAGAACATCGCACTGGTAACTGTTAATGACCTCACAAAGTGCGGTAAATGTTTTACATATATCGTAATAATCACCTTTGATGAAGCGCTGATGAATCAAGCGCAAATCCACTTTAATCGGCAATTTCATAATATTGAAATCACTGTTTCTCAATAATCGACGGATAGGTTCATTGATATAATTCAATACACTCTCTGTCGGGTATTCCGCCTCCGACAGTAAATCAGCAAATGTCACCCCACTCAGCGTATTCTCGAAGGAGAACGGATTGTATTGCTCGTATTCTTTTAAAATCCGTAAGCCAATCGGACTAAACACCTGTAATGTCAGTTGCTGACGTAATAAAGCATTCTGAACTTTTAACGCCTGCTTGCCGATCAATTCAGATAAAATAGGTTCCGGATCAGCCAGCCCCAGTACTTTTAACCCGTTGGTTAGTGAACTCAAAACCACATCACGCACAATATCCAATAAAATATCATCACCGGCGACTTTAAACCCATCGCGAAAACGTTGGGTCGGCACCAGAAACGCATTGCTTCCGCCGGAAAACTCACTATTTTCACCGTAATCCAAAGCGTAGTCGTTAATAACCAAATCCGTTGTGCCGCCACCGATATCGACCGAGGCAATCGTAATCCGCTCTTTTTGGGTTTTATCCGGACGAACCATTGCCGCAATAAACTCCTCCGGACGGCCGCCATAATTATTTTGCGTTTCATTAAAGAAATAGACTACCTGACCGCAAGTTGCTTCATCCCACTGAATATACACTTCAGGTAGAATCGGCCAATACTTATGCCGCGCCGCTTCCGTCGTAAAATCCAAATCATCATCGGATTTATCCCAACCCAAACTTTTCCATACCAAACCGATCGCTTGGTACATACTGTTTTTGAAAATTTCACGTTCCGGTTTCGGCATTGCCGGTGGAATGGTTAAGATAATCGAACGTAAAAAACGAGGGGTGCGCGAATGTTCCAATTTACCACGCTGTGCCGGACTGTTAATTTGCATCAATGCCTGCATTAACACTTCCGACAACATAAACATCATTAACGAACTACGAGAATATTTCGGTTGGAATACCGGCATTTTTCGTTCGAACTCTTCCTCAACATCGTCGCGCAAACTATGCAAAGCTTCGCCGAATTCATTAATCAATCCCGATAATGGTTCGGCAGTGGCATAAGGTTCATAATCGGTTTTGACATAAGAAGAATTGAAACGCCAGCCTTGTTCGTATTTTTCAATATCCCATAAATAGCGCTTCGGACTGGATAAACCGGTCGAACCTTCGTTGCCTTCGCGACGACTTGCCAAACGCGCCGCTTCCTTGCCGACACGGGCAATCGTCGCCCATTGAAACGCATCCCGCCGTCCGCTTTGCACTGAGAAATGATCTTTACCGAAGGAGGCTTGGGCGAACTCGATCCGACTTTCAAAAGGCTCATAGTAAACCTGCTCCGGACGATTTAAATCCCGTAATTCCAACTCATAACGTTTTTTTAATCCGTCTTTTTCTTGCTCATGATCTTCAATCAAAATACCGCAGGTACGCGAATTGCCGACATCCAACACCATATCGACAGGAATTGCCTTAATAATATCATCCGTTTTATTCGAGACGACTTTAATTCTCGGCAAAGTCAACTCGGTGCCCAAGATTGCCAGAATATTGAGAAAATGTCCTTGGTAAGTTTTATGTTCGATTTCATACTGCAAATCTTCAGCATGAAGTTTTAACCGTGCCGGTTGAGGAGCCAATTCATGAAACAACTCCAACAGCCACTCATTAATCCATTTAAAATCTAAAAACCAAGACATTTGATCAGATTGGTACGCCAGCCCAAATGCTACGCCGGAACGAATATCTTCGGCGGTCGGCGCCAAATATGCCGTATCTTGACTGTTTGGAAAGACTTTTGTGTCAAACGCAAAGGTAATACGATGGGTATTGCCGTCTTGATCCGGTTCGGCAAGTTCGACAATCCGCACCCTTGCCCAGTTATAAGGCCCTTCGTCAAACCGATCTGGGGGAACGGTTCTTAAAACCGGAATCGGTAACCAAACTGCATCAAACAGTTTAAAAGATTGCTCTACACTGATTTCCTGCTCAGGACGAACCAGCATTCCGGGACGGCTCGGATCATAAAAGCCATCACCGTTTTTGTCTTCAAGCAAACGGCGTAACGGCCCATTTACGGCAGACGAAACAAAATTTCCCGTTGCTTTTTCTCGCCATAATTTATCTTTCCAATTTATATTCAGTGCAAAATCAATAAACTGAATCCCGCTGTTCATGACCAGAGACAACTCTCGATCAAATTTATTTAATTCTGGAAGCATATTTCATTTAACCTGTTTTTAAACTGTCGTTATGGTGTTTTCATTGAAATCGGAAATTTGCTATTGCCGTAAATCCCTTCACATTCTGCTGTGCCATTGGTATTCGGTTTACAATTGATCGTCGGCAATTGATAAGTAGAGCCGTCACTACACTGTGCCACACCCTGATTATCAATATTCAAATGACCACCACTGACACCTGCACCGACGTTGCCTGTGCACTGCACACCGTCACCACGTTCAACTTTCACCTGTCCTTTACCTGCGTTAAATTCATAATTCAAACGAAGCGGCTTGCCGGTGGTTTGGTCCTGAATACCTGCACCGGCATTCCATTTGCCGTTTAAGAAATCCACATTACCCGAATTTAAACTCTGCGCCGGAATATTCAAGTTTTTTTGTGTATTTTGCGGGGTATTCGGCTGGGAGTTTGTGACCGCACTTTCATTGTCCATTTTCTGATTATTGGTTTTATCAGTTTCATCTAAACTTGGAGGCGGTACTGCCGCTGTTTGACTGTTTTTGTCATTGTCTTTGTCTTTATCACTCGGATTATTGGCTGCATTAGTCGCATCCGCAGTTTGCGCCTTGTCATCTTGCGCTGTCGCTTTATTGTCTAACGCATCAGTGGTGGGAGGAGCAGAATCAGCACCATTTTGATCGACATTAGGTTGAAACGCACTGGGATCAAGCGCTTGCAATTTGTCTAACACAGCCGCATCCTTAACAATGGCACCATTAGAATCAAGCCATTGATTATTGTCATAAACATATGGAAATTTTGCTTTAATCGGCTGGCAAAGCGCTGCATCGGTGATAATGTTACCGTCAATAATACAAGCCGCTTTTTTCTTCACGTCATTCTTATCAAGTGCGGTTTTATCAAGTGCGGTCACTTCATTTTTTATCGGATCCGACACAATAGACAGCGGTTTCACATTGAAATACGTACACCAAATCCACCACAATAATAAGCCCAACAACCCTAACAACGGCAACCAAAACCACCAGCGTCGCCACCACGGCATCACGCTTTTCTCTGCAATCGGTTCATCGATTACCGCATCTGCAAATGTTGCTGGTGCCATAATTGGCGCGGTCGGTTGTAAAGGCAGAAACGGACTACCATAAACATTGGCGTTTTTTTCAATAAATCCCCAAAAAGTGATCACCGGGCGATCATTGACTAGATAAACATGCTCGGCATTAGGAAAACGAAGCGCTTTTAAACTATGTTGATCGGCATGAGCAGAATCGCCGCTAAGTAGGCGGGAGAAAAGAAGTTGATCACCTTTAAGATTAGGATTTTTTGCGATCTCGTTTCCGAGTTCCAACATGGTTTTTTCGAAAACGTGCAATTCGGCGAGTGCTTTTTGTTTTTCTTCCGGTGTTGCCGATGACCACGGAATGATAAAATATTTACCATCCGGTTGATCAGACTCAAAGGGGACATACCAGTCGATTCGATTACCTTGATCGTTACGCTGCGGTACTGCAAGATAATCAGAAAACACACGCCCCCGTTTTAATCGTATCGTATCCCGTAATTGAGAAGCGATTGAGTAAACCGCTTGTCCGTCCTGACCTAACGCAGTGTAATCCTTCACATCTCCGCTTCTTAGTAATGCACTCAACATACCGCCATTCTCCTCAAAGATAGGTTAGAAAATAATTTCCAGTGCCTAAGCCGCTCCTATCTATAGCTATAATGAATATTCATACACAGAAACATGATATTACAGAGATTTTCGGGAATAAAGGATAATTTACGATTTCAAATAAAATTCATTGCAGTTTGTCGCCTTTATAACATTATTGCTTTAAAGCAATTAAAAAAGGACAAGATTACCAAGCACAACTGCTGTTTCATGTTGCAGCAGCCGTGCTTTAAATTGAGCTTAAACAAGAACGTCTATCTATAGGTATACGACAAAACGGTCAGCTTTATCTGGTTATTCTTCCAACACCACTTTGCCGATATAGCCTAAATTGCGGTATTGTTGGGCGTAGTCGATGCCGAAGCCGACCACGAATTCATCCGGAATCGCGAAACCGACCCAGTCGACGGGCACATTCACTTCACGGCGCGATGGTTTGTCCAGCAGGGTGCAGATGGTGAGTGATGCGGGTTCACGCAACAGTAGGATTTGGCGCACTTTGTCCAAGGTGTAACCGGTATCGATGATGTCTTCAATAATCAACACATGCTTGCCTTTGATGTCGCCGTCTAAGTCTTTAGAGATTTTGACATCATGATTAGAATACATGCCGGTGCCGTAGCTGGTAGTGGTCATAAAATCAATTTCTGTCGGCAAATCGATAGCTCTGACCAAATCCGCCATAAACATAAACGAACCTTTGAGCAGCCCGACAGCAACAATTTTATCAGCATTTTGATGCTGGTAAAAACGGGTAATTTCAGTGCCCAGCTCCTGCACTCTAGAACTGACTTCCGATTGGCTGAGCAGCGTTTCAACATGGTGTTTTTTCATGGGATGACCTTTTAAAATCCAATTTGACAGGCGCTATAATAGCACAATCATAACGAACAAAAAGCATAAAAAACAAAGGCTGGAGCAAGCTCCAGCCAGTGACCCTAACGAATTTACTTTTTACTCTACATCTGCTCGACTGCTATCACAATCTTTGCGGACTTTCTGTCGCACTCCTGCAACTGGCTTTCATCTTAGCAGGTTATTCATTTGTGTCAATGATAATTATTAGCATTTGTTTAAATAATCTTAGTTGCCCGATATTTTCATCTCATCTAACAAAATTGAACCGGTTTGAATATTGGAACGTTGTTCAATATCGTCCGCTACCGCCACCATATTGGCTAGCATCGCCTGCAATTTTCCTGCAATGGTAATCTCGTGCACCGGATATTGTATCACGCCGTTTTCCACCCAAAAACCGGAAGCACCACGTGAATAATCTCCGGTGACCAAATTCACCCCGTTGCCCATCAAATCTGTCACCAACAACCCAGTGCCCATCTGTTGCAACAAGCCGTCCAGACCGCACTTTGCATTCGGTTTGACCAACCAGTTATGGATGCCGCCCGCATGGCCGGTGCTTTGCATGCCCAATTTTTTGGCACTGTAGCTGGTCAACAAATAGGTTTGCAAAATGCCATCACGGACAATCGCGCTATCACTGGTTTTCACCCCTTCACTGTCAAACGGTGACGATGCCAAACGCCCAAGCAAGTGCGGTTTCTCCTCAATTTCAAACCACTGTGGCAAAATTTGGCAACCGAGTTTATCTAGCAAGAAGCTGGATTTGCGGTAAATACTGCTGCCACTGGCTGCCCCGACCAACGACCCGATTAAGCCGGTAGCAACATCGGCATGAAAAATCACCGGCGCTGTACGGGTGGTCAATTTTTGTGCCGATAAACGGGCAACTGTCTTTTCAGCACATTGTTTGCCAACCCATTGTGGCGATGCCAGATCCTGAAAGCGACGAGAGATGGTATATTCATAGTCCCGTTCCATTTGTTGATCGGCTTCAGCAATCACACTGCAAGAGAGTGAATAGCGGCTGGAAAGATAGCTATTTAACACACCGTATGTGTTGCCATACACCCGAATGCCACGGTGCGCATTGAAACTTGCGCCTTCGCTGTTCACAATCCGAGCATCGGTCTGCAATGCCTGTGTTTCGCTTTCCAATGCCAGTTCGACTGCACGGTCTACATCAATTTCATAAGGGTGATAGAGATCCAGATTTGGCGGATTAAATTCCAGCAGCGCCTTTTCCGGCAAGCCGTTATACGGATCCGGCGAAGTATATTTAGCAATACTTAACGCCGCCTCAACCGCACTTTTCACCGCTTGCGGTGATAAATCAGAAGTCGAAGCGTTACCTTTACGTTGCTCGCTGTAAATCGAGATTCCCAGCGCACCATCATGATTAAATTCAATATTTTCAATTTGCTGCAAACGGGTCGAAACCGATAACCCAATACTTTTGGTTGCACCGACTTGCGCTTCGGCACCAGCCTGACGCGCTAAATCCAACGCCAACGCTGCCGCAGCCAATAAGTCGTTTTGCTGCTGTTTCAATAGATCCTGCTGTTTATCTTGTTGTGTCATTGTCTTACCGAACCATGTTATTTTATAAAAATTAGTGGCTAATTCTACCCTACTTTTATCGGTAATTCTCAAATTATGCTATGATTAGCGCCAATTTTGGATAACCACAAGCGATATAAACCATGAAGAATAAACACGCCGAACAGGATATGGATTTTTTAGACGAACATTTGTCGGAATTGGACGAAGAACAAGAAGAAATTATCTGGGTCAGCAAAAGCGAAATCAAACGCGATGCCGAAGCGCTGAAAAAATTTGGTGCTAAATTGGTGGCGCTGACTGCCGCCAATTTAGAACGGATTCCACTGGACGAAAAACTGGCGGATGCGATTGCACTAGCACAACGTTCGCAACGGGGCGCACTGCGCCGCCAATTGCAATATATCGGCAAATTGTTGCGTAATACCGATATTGAACCGTTGCAAGAAGCGCTGGATAAACTGGAAAACAAACACAATCAGCAGCAGGCAATGTTTCACCGCTTGGAACAGTTGCGCGATCAGCTGTTGGAAAACGACAATAACAGCGTGCTATCACAATTGATTGCGCAATATCCGGCATTGGATATTCAGCATCTGCGCAATTTGATCCGTGCCGCCCAAAAAGAACGCGCCACTCAAAAACCACCAAAATTCTACCGTGAAATCTTTCAGTATTTGAAATCGTTGGAAACGGCTGACTAAAAAAGGGCGGATAATCTCCGCCCTCTACTATAGGGTCTGTTGATCTTTGTTTATATTTTGAGTTGTCGTTTAAAATGAGCACAATCTAGTCGTAAGCCGAAATCAATAG
>NZ_VDHF01000022.1:0-48480 GCF_006228025.1 Testudinibacter crocodili | reverse complement strand
ACAAAAAAATGACCGCACTTTTTACTTATAGTGACGTTTTTGATCTCACCTAAAATTTGCTGGCTATTGCGATAACGCACCCAACCGATTTTAGGTAACCATAAGCGGTCATTTTCCTGCTCAATTTTGCAACCTTGCGGATACCGTGAAAACGCCGATGTTGTGGGGGCAATGAATGTATTAAGGGCGGGACACGCCCGGTTAGCTTGTGAAGTGAACGGCACTAGCCGTCAGCAGCAAGAACCCACCGATGTGAGCTAGATCTTAGATTTAGACATGGTAGGAATCCCCTGACTTTAGACAGGGGAGGATGTCAATTTACTCCATTATCCAACTAATACTCCGCTATTACACCAATTTTGCAACGCATTATTCAGAAACTCAGCCGTGAGTTTCTGAACGTCTGCCAGATCGGTAATTTCATCGGCTGTGCCATTATCCGCAGCGTTGCGGTTAAATTTAATTTTGCCCTCTTGGTGATGGTGTAGCAAAATAGCATGTAAGTTTTCCAGCGTCTGTTGTCCGTCTAGATGCGGCAATAAAATAGATTGAATTAAGTCAAGAGACAACATCTCGTTGCGCGCATTCACGATATAATTGCGTAAAGAAAAATAGTGGCGATTAAAGTCTGATATCATCGGGCGTTCGCTAATATAATTGATCGGCCGATTGGTAATCGGTGGCGTGCCACTGATATGTAATAGCCCAGAAATAATTAACCGCAACAGTAAATGGGTGATGAATTCGAGACTATAATGCTGTTGCACTGTCTCTTTAAGTGCTTGTTGATATTCTTTAATATTGAAAAAACAGTTATCAAAACGGCAAAGAACGGTTAATGCTTCAAGCTCGGCTATATTTTGTGTGCGATAAAATTGGTTAGCATTATGGTTAAAGATAAAATAAGTATAGCCAGGCGCATCTGGGCGAGGCGACTGTTCTTGTTTGATTGAAATAGAAAAATGGCAAGATTGTACGGTTTCGGCGCTAATATGTCGTTGCAATCGGTTGCTCATTGTTTGGGGAATAAACAATGATTGACGGAATTGGCGATTATTGAGGTAATCAAGATATTGCTCTAGTACCACCTGTTGGTTATGACTGGCGTTAAGCAGATCGCGATGAATTTCAACTCCCCAATTTTCGGCAAAAGAGCTGGAAATTTCGGCATCATTTAAATAAGCCAGTTGATGTGATTCCGCCTTATTGACCATTTCGCTGAAATAAAGCGGGGAGTTGTGAATTTCCAAGAATTCATGAGCCAAATAATAGGGGGCAGAACGTTGTACCAAGCCGTCAACATCTTGCATAATGCGTTTGAACATCGTATTTTCAGGCGCTTTTTCGTGCATATACCCAATCATGGCCTTGGCGTGCTCAACTTTTGCAACGGGATCCTGGATGTCGCGCGTATGGAATAACATCGCATCACGGGCAATTTCTAACGATTTCCAACCGGGATAAACATTGTAGCTGATATAGGCAATACCATCGCTTTTCAGGTGTTTTCTGATGACATCCAAAATACCGCTTTGTACAAAATTAGGCACCCAGCTGTAAACACCATGACAGATGATATAGTCAAATAGCCCAAAAGATTCTGGAATATCAGTGATGCTAAGATGATGCAATTTTACACGTTGTTGCAACCCCATCTTTTCAACAATTTGCAGGCCTTGCGCTATTTGAACTTGAGATAAATCTACACCGACAACTTCAACTTCCGGGTAGAAAAAGGTTATCGGGATAATATTTCCACCGCTGGCGCAACCCAGCTCAAGTATCCTAGCTTGAGTTAAATCAGGAGGATTTAAGCCAAATAGTTGACCAATAGCTTGATGTAGCGGTGGAAAAGATTTAGCAAAAGGATGAGAAACATAAGGAAAATCATCATAGGATTTAGCATTTTTTTGTAGTAGGGTAGCATCCATAATAAGCCTTTGATATTGAATAGAGTGGTCGTTTTGATTCTATCGCAAATAGTCTAGTATTGCCTATAGATAAAGCTGTTGCGTGACAAAATACACGATTCGGTTGTGACTTAAGGCGGTAAGTGCGGTAAGATCGTACATTGATTGAATTTTGATAGACAACGGTATGGTAGTTTTATGCGACTATTTATAGCTGAAAAACCAAGTCTTGGGCGAGCCATTGCCGATGTATTGCCGCAGCCACATCGTAAAGGTGATGGTTTTATCCAGTGTGGTGAGCAGGATTATGTCACTTGGTGCATCGGGCATTTGCTCGAACAAGCGGAGCCGGAGGCTTACGATCCGAATTTCAAACAGTGGCGTTTAGAGCATCTGCCGATTATTCCGCAGCAGTGGCAGCTAAATCCGAAACAGAGTACGGCAAAACAGCTCAAGGTGGTGCTCAATCTGATTAAGCAAGCCGATCAACTGATTAATGCCGGCGACCCTGATCGCGAAGGACAATTATTGGTAGACGAAGTGTTTAATTATGCCGGGCTGCCGGAAACGAAACGCCAAGCCATTCAGCGCTGCTTAATCAGCGATCTCAACCCAAGTGCGGTCAGCAAAGCGATTCAAAAATTGCAGTTCAACCGTGATTTTATTCCACTGGCAACATCGGCATTGGCGCGTGCCAGAGCGGATTGGTTGTATGGTATCAATATGACCAGGGCCTATACCATTCGTGGCAGACAAGCCGGTTATAACGGTGTGCTGTCGGTCGGGCGAGTGCAAACACCGGTGTTGGGGCTGATTGTGCGCCGCGATCTAGAGATTGAAAATTTCCAGCCGAAAGATTTTTATGAAGTTTTGGCGCATATTCAAACCGATGAGCAACCGCCTCAGAGCTTCACCGCACTTTGGCAGCCAAGTAAAGCCTGTGAGGATTATCAAGACGAAAATGGGCGAGTGTTGTCGCAAGCATTGGCAGAAAACGTGGTAAAGCGGATTAGTGGGCAACCGGCGATCGTCACGCAGTATAGTGACAGCCAAGAAAAAGAGACCGCCCCCCTGCCTTATTCGCTTTCCGCTTTGCAAATTGATGCGGGTAAGCGTTACGGATTCTCAGCACAACAGGTGCTGGATACTTGTCAGCGGCTGTATGAGGTGCATAAATTGATTACCTATCCGCGTTCCGACTGCCGTTATTTGCCGGAAGAGCATTTTGCCGATCGAAGTGCGGTTAGCGTGGCGATTTCCCAGCATAGCCAGCCTTATCAAACCTTGCCGGACATTGTGGATTTAACACAAAAAAACCGCTGTTGGAATGATAAAAAAGTCGAAGCGCACCATGCTATTATTCCGACAGCGAATCGTAGACAAATCCGTCTGTCAACCAATGAGCAACAGGTTTATGATTTAATCGCACGCCAATATTTATTTCAGTTTTGCCCTGATGCGGAATACCGTAAAACCAAGATTGGTTTGGAAATCGCTGGCGGACAGTTTTTGGCACAAGCACGTGGCTTGCAAACCGCCGGTTGGAAGCAGCTGCTTGGCAAAGAAGACCAAGATGAAAATCAGCAGGCTGCCTTACCAAAAGTGAAAAAAGGGCAGCAACTCTGGTGTGAAAAAGGCGAGGTTGTCAGCAAAAAGACCCAGCCACCGAAGCCGTTTAATGATGCGACGTTATTATTGGCGATGACTGGTATTGCACGTTTTGTACAAGATAAGGAGTTGAAGAAAATTTTGCGCGAAACCGACGGATTAGGCACGGAAGCCACCCGTGCCGGGATTATCGAGCTGTTGTTCAAACGTGGATTTATCGTCAAAAAAGGACGCAGTATCACCAGCACCGAAGCCGGGCGGATTTTAATCCAAGCCCTGCCGGAAAGTGCAACGTTGCCTGATATGACCGCTCACTGGGAATCGCAGCTAGACGGAATCAGCCGTAAACAGGCGAGTTATCAGCAGTTTATGCAACAGTTGCTTGTCACTTTGCCGCAAATGCTGAATCAGTACGATTTCCAATCTCTGCGTTTGTTACGTCAGGTCTCACCGCCATTGAACAGCAAACGCAGCGGTTATAAAAAAGCAAAATCGCAGAGCGCTCAAAATATAAACAAACACCAATAGACCCTATACTGAGAATAAAAGGAAAAATTATGTTAACATTTGTTCAGCATGTGCCGATTTGGGTTTTGTCTGGTGGTGTAAAGCTATGCCGAAGCAGTGTATTGTATGCATGGCACAATAGACCCTAATTAATCAAAAATAAAAGGAGTTTTTATGCATTGTCCTTTTTGTTCCGCCTTGGATACCAAGGTAATCGATTCTCGTTTGGTGGCAGATGGGTATCAAGTGCGTCGCCGCCGTGAGTGTTTGCAATGTCATGAGCGATTTACCACCTTTGAAACGGCTGAATTGGTGACACCGAAAATTATTAAAAGCAATGATAACCGTGTGCCGTTTGATGAGAAAAAACTGCGTTCTGGTATGATGCGCGCACTGGAAAAACGCCCGGTCAGTGCTGATGATGTCGAAAAAGCGATCACCCATATTATTCATCAACTGCAAGCCAGTGGTGAGCGCGAAGTGCCAAGTAAGTTGGTTGGTACTTTGGTGATGGAAGCGCTGAAAAAATTGGATAAAGTAGCCTATATTCGTTTTGCTTCGGTGTATTTGAGCTTTGACGACATTAAACAATTTGGCGATGAAATTGAAAAATTAACCAATGAAACCAAAAATAAGGAAACGTGATGACCGTCTATTTTTCGAATCAAGATCAACAGTTTATGCAACAAGCTTTAGCGTTGGCAGCGCGCGGTCGTTGGACTACTGCGCCCAATCCAATGGTCGGCTGTGTGATCGTAAAAGACGGTAAAGTGATTGGCGAAGGCTATCACCAGCGTGCTGGAGAAGGCCATGCAGAAGTCAATGCTTTTAATGCTTGCACTGAAAGTGCGGTTGGGGCAACCTTATATGTCACGCTGGAGCCTTGCTCGCACTTCGGAAAAACCCCTCCTTGTGCTTTGAAAATTATCGAAAACGGCATCAAAAAAGTGGTGATCGCCATGCGCGATCCCAATCCGTTGGTGGCAGGTAAAGGCATTGCACTGCTGCAAGAAGCAGGAATTGAGGTTACCATTGGAGTGCTGGAATCGCAGGCAGAAGAGCTGAATAAAGGTTTCTTGAAACGAATGCGGAGTGGTCGTCCGTTTGTGCAGTTAAAAATGGCGATGACGATTGACGGCAAAACAGCGACAGCCAGTGGCGAAAGCAAATGGATTACTGGCGAACAGGCCAGAGCCGAAGTGCAGGATTACCGTGCTTGTGCTGGGGCAATTTTGTCAGCGAGCGGCACGGTGTTGGTGGACGATCCGCTGTTGAATGTGCGTTGGCAGCAATTGCCACCAGCGGTGCAGCAAGCTTATTCTGAATCTGCGATTCGTCAGCCGGTGCGTGTGATCATGGATTCAAAACACCGTATTCGTCCTTATCATAAGCTGTTCGGCGTAGAAAGTGCGGTCTGGTTGGTTGGGGCGGAACATAAACCGCGCGATCTCAGTGCATTTCCTGATTTTGTCGAGGCGATTTATCTGGATCCACAACAGCATCAGCTTTTGGCATTAATGGACGAATTGGCACAGCGACAAATTAATATTTTGTGGATTGAAGCCGGTTCCAATCTAGCCGGGTCGCTAATCAGTGCAGGTTTAGTCGATGAATTGATTGTGTATATCGCACCGAAACTGCTTGGCGATCAAGCCAGAGGACTGTGCCATATGCCGGATTTACACCATCTTGCTGACGCACCACTGTGGCAGTTGGTCAGCCATGAAGTGGTTGGCGAAGATATTAAACTGATTTATCGCCCAAAACGCTTAACGGAGGAAAAATGCTGAAAAAGTTATTGCAATCAGTGTTGATCGGGCTGTGTACCGCTGTCGTTGTTTTGGCGCTTATCCCACTGTTTCAAGGTAACAGCAATTTTTTTTCGCGACAACATGATGATTTGCAGGTTGTTTCCTATGCCAGTGCGGTGCGAATCGCCTCTCCGGCTGTGGTCAATGTGTATAACCAATCGTTGCAAGCCAGTAGTCTTGACCGTGGTTTGAGTGATAATGGTTTGAGCAATAATGAAGTACGGGTCAATAATCTCGGTTCTGGTGTGATTATGCGTGCTGACGGCTACATTCTCACCAATCGGCATGTGATCAGTAACGCCGATCAAATTGTGGTGGCGTTGCAAAACGGGCAGATTTATCAAGCCGGGCTGGTCGGCTCTGACAGTTTAACAGATTTGGCAGTATTGAAAATTCAAGCGGAAAATCTGCCGACGATTCCGCAAAATAAACAGCGACGGGTCTCGGTCGGCGATGTTGTCTTGGCAATCGGCAATCCGTATAACTTGGGACAGAGCGTCAGTCAAGGCATTATCAGTGCCACTGGGCGCAGTGCGTTGGGGGAGATCGGGCGACAAAACTTTATTCAAACTGACGCTTCAATCAATCGCGGCAATTCCGGTGGTGCTTTGATTAATACCGCCGGAGAGCTGATCGGAATTAACACCTTAAGCATCGGCAAGGACAGCAGTGAAATTGCGGAAGGGCTGAGCTTTGCGATTCCGATTAATATCGTCAATGATGTATTGAAAAAAATTATTCAAGATGGGCGTGTGATCCGTGGTTATTTTGGGGTGGAAAGCCAGATTTTTTACAATAATGAAGATCAATTGGGTTTAAATCAACGTGGCGTTTTGGTCACAGCGGTTGCACCAAACGGACCGGCATATCAAGCCGGTATTTTACAAGGCGATCTAATTGTGCGTTTTAACGGTAAAGCGGTGAATTCACCGACCGATCTACTGCAAATTATTTCTGATACCCGTCCAGGAACGGTGGTTGAAGTACAAATTGAAAGGCTTGGGCAATTGCTCAATCTTCCGGTGACAATTGCTGAATATCCGACAGTGGGTTAGATGTGAATTTTAACCGCACTTATGCGGTTATTGCATTTCATTGTTATTTTCGCTATTAACGCCTTTTAATGGTTTTCCGTCGGCGCTGTTGATCAACACCAGAATCCCGAATAACGGGTGATCAAAATACATCATTTGGCTATCAGTATAGCTGCTTTGGCTTTGATACTGAATGGTATGTCGTTGGACGGTTTGCTGGGTTTCGGCTTCAGTCGAATTCTCTTTGACTGCATCAATATCCGGCACGGTCGAAACCGCACTTTGTGCTAAATTGCCAAAGGCTTGCTGCGAATTTCTGCTCGGTGAGTCATAACTGAATGCTAAATTGAAGTTGAGCTCAATTTTATCGTCTTGCCAAATTAACAATCGCCCGTCAATGGCTGGAACGGTCGAAGGATCGGATTGGACTCGAAGCGGAAAACTGGCACTCTGTTGCAGCAACGGCTGGGACCAAGCCTGATGGTAAAAGGGAATATAACCGCCATGCTGCTGAAATTTTGTAAAAATTTCATTGAGTTGCATTTGACCTGCCGCTAAAGTACGGGCTTGCGGCTGCTCGGCAGAGGGCAGTAGTGCATCGGCTAGCGGAATCGCAGAGGTTAATTCCGGAAATTTTTGGTTTAAGCTGTCCTGTTCAAATAGCCGCTGGAAGATAATCAATTCTACATTAATTTGAGTGGCATATTGGCTTTGATTATGTTGCTCAGCATTTTGTTCGGATACGGCAGCTGTCGTCACAAGTGCGCTATCCACAGGGCTTTCTGCCGGGGTTACTGGCAATGATACACCATTTTCAGCGGGTGCTGCTTGATTAGCATAAACTTGTGCGCCAAACACACACAGTGTTAACGATCTAATAGTTAGTGACCAAAAAGATTTGGATAACGTCATCACAGGTACTCCATCTACAACCGTGTCAAATCAACTGGCTTCCGCACTTTGAGTACCGCTCAGTCCGGGAGGCGGTACAGGCTGCGGATCTTTGCTTTCACTTTCTACCGGAGCGGTTTCCAATTGACGCGGTGGTGTTGGGTAGTCGCTCGGCTGTTCAGTTTTATTTTCACCCAATAATTTGCTTTGCAGCCGTTTGAAACTGCTTTGCGGTGAGAGCCAAATGTCTAGGAAAGCTTGGTTAAATTCACTGCCGAATTTAGGTTCTAGTACCGTATCATTCAAGACAAAATAGCCGGTATCATCTAGCGCAATGTAATTTAATAAATCTTTTGGTTGAAAGTCCGGCAAGGTTTGTTCTAATTTTTTAGCCCACAGATCTTGGGTTTCCGCCGGAATTTGCGGTGCGATATTGTTCAGCTCTTTTTTCAGCGTAATAGCAAAATTCTTGCCTTCCACTGGTTTCGCGTAATTTAGTGTCAGCATCAGTGGACGCTGGTCGGGTTGATATTGCCCGTTTTCGCTGTATAGCGTGATCGTATATATATGAAACGGTCCCCAAGTGTAGTCAACCGTTCCGACAGGCAGCCAGTTAGCAAATACCGAATTGCCGAACAGCAAAACAAATGAAGTGGCGACAATTTTCAACAATTTCATAAATAACAACCGAAAGAAAAATTAAAATGACAAAATTTATGTGATTATAACATAAATAATCAGAACTGCTATTGAGCTAAAACATCAACAGACTCTAAAAGGCGAATAACAAAAAACGGGATCAAATGATCCCGTTTGCTTGGTTTTCGTCATGGTTATTTCAAACTGCCGACCATATCTTCAGGGCGCACCCATTGATCAAATTGCTCAGCGGTCACTAACCCCAGATTGATCGCTTCTTCTTTCAGGGTTGTACCGTTTTTATGCGCAGTTTTAGCGATTTTTGCCGCATTCTCGTAGCCAATATGCGTGTTGAGTGCGGTTACCAACATCAACGAATTTTGCAACTGCATTTGAATGCGTGGATGGTTCGGTTCGATACCGACGGCGCAGTGTTCGTCAAACGAGACACAGGCATCAGCCAGCAGTTGGGCTGATTGCAGGAAGTTCGCCGCCATCACTGGCTTAAACACGTTCAGTTGGAAGTGGCCTTGCGTGCCGGCGAAAGAGATGGTGGTGTCGTTGCCCAGCACTTGTGCGCACACCATGGTCAAGGCTTCGCATTGGGTTGGGTTGACTTTACCCGGCATAATTGAAGAACCCGGCTCATTTTCAGGAATCAAAATTTCGCCGATGCCGGAACGTGGTCCTGATGCCAATAAACGAATGTCGTTGGCAATTTTGTAGAGCGAAACCGCCAGTTGTTTTAAGGCACCGTGGGTTTCTACAATCGCATCGTGGGCTGCCAGCGCTTCAAATTTGTTCTCAGCCGTCACGAACGGCAAACCGGTAAATTTGGCAATATATTCCGCCACTTTGACATCGTAGCCTTTAGGCGTGTTCAACCCGGTGCCGACAGCGGTGCCACCTAGCGCCAATTCCGCCAAGTGCGGTAGCGTATTTTTCAGCGCTTTCAAGCCGAAATCCAACTGTGCCGCATAAGCGGAAAACTCTTGTCCCAGAGTCAATGGAGTGGCGTCCATCAAGTGAGTACGCCCGATTTTGACCACATCTTTAAACGCAGCTGCTTTTTCAGCAAAGGTTTTTTGCAAGCGTTCAACACAAGGGATGGTAGTTGCTACCACTTTTTTGTACGCAGCAATATGCATGGCGGTAGGGTAGGTATCGTTAGAGGATTGGGATTTATTCACATCATCATTTGGGTGAATAATGCTTTTCTCGCCTAATTTGCCGCCATTTAACACGTGCGCCCGATTGGAGACTACTTCATTGACATTCATATTCGATTGGGTACCGGAGCCGGTTTGCCAGATCACCAGTGGGAATTGATCGTCCAATTTATTCGCCAAAATTTCATCGCAGGCTTGGGCGATTAAATCGCGTTTTTCTGCCGGCAACACGCCCAGATCGGTGTTGGCAAACGCTGCAGCTTTTTTCAGATAACCAAAGGCTTCGATAATTTCATGCGGCATCGAAGCGGCAGGACCGATTTTAAAATTGTTGCGTGAACGCTCGGTTTGTGCCGCCCAATATTTATCTGCCGGAACCTGAACTTCACCCATAGTGTCTTTTTCGATACGAAATGTCATAGTAATTTCCTTTTTTTGATAATAGATAACAGGAAAATTTTAACATTACTACCTATTAAGTGGAATGCAAAGGGATGATCTAAATCATGACAAATGAAGTTTTGTGAGCAAAATCACGAAGTTTAGCATGAAAAAAACCGCAAGGACGACGAACTCGCCCTTGCGCAAGTTTAGCGGGACAGGCGAATAATCGCTTGCACGCTTTCGCCTTGTACTAATCGGCGGTGAATCCGTGATGTTTCTACACAAAGCATGGTTTGATAGCCGTTTTGCGACATGTTGGAGGTTTTTTTGTGCCATGGATTCCACACCACAATATCCGAAGCATTGATATGCTCAATTTCAATCGTGCGCTGCTGTGCCTTATCTTCAATCCGGCTGATCGGATTTTCTGCGGAGTAAATACAATCGGTTTCCTGATCGAATTGGCGTGGCGACGGCACATTTTCCTGCTGATTATTCAACGTATTCAGTGCGCTTTTCGGCAAACCGTGCAACGTGGTTTCGGCAATATCGCCCAGATTAAAATAGCTGTGTAGTGCCAATTGTGCGTCTTGCGCGCCGTAGTGAGTGAAACTTAGCCTACATTCATCACCAAACGTCATTTTCAATTGGGCTTCAACCAGCTTGTGCTGGTCATACAGGGTGAAATTCAGTTCGGCTTGCTCATCGCTGATATGCCATTGGCTGAACTGCCATAAATTAATCCGCGCATAGCCGTGCGCTGGGCTGCCGTTATCTTTAAACCACGGATAGCACAGCGGAATACCACCGCGAATCGCGGCACCCAGCCTAAACGGCTCAATTTCACTCAACCAAAAAATATCCTGAGCAGCAAAGTGCGGTTGCCAACTCAGCAAATGTGCGCCTTGCAAGGCGATCATTGCTTTGCCAACGGCATGATCAAGCACGATAACCGGAATTTCATTGATTTGTTGCAGCGAAAGATTGGGGTGAATTTGTCTAATAAATTGGGCTTTGGGCAGTGACATAAGTGAATCCTTGTTGAAAGTGTTATCAATATTCTACGCTGACCAACAGGATTGGCAACCGGATTTAGTTGTAACTAATATGTAATTTTGTCTCCATTTGTTGATGGAGAATTCTAACCACAAAAATATCATTTTTACGGATACGGTAGAAAATCGTATGTTGTTGATGAGGAAAGCTCATCAATGTAGTATCAATAGCAGTACATTTTTTGCCGATGAGAGGTGATGCAGCTAATCTTAATAGTGCATTTTCTAACGACAACAAATAGTCAGAGGCTTTTGGGGCTCCAAAATTTATCAGACTATAACGAGTAATTTTAGCAAAATCGTACTCTGCCAGTTTTGAGAGTTTATACATTTAATAATTGTTTTTCGCGGTTAAAAATATCATGTAGAGTGAGATCGCTTTCTCCACTTTGATCACCGGCTAAAATTGCAAGGCGAAGAGTTTCATTTACCGCTTCCTGCTCTTCTAACAGCCGAAGTGCGGTGCGCATGACTTCGCTGGTTGATCCGTAGCGTCCGGATTCAACCATGCGGGTGATAAAATCGGTGAGCGGTTCGCCGAGGGTAACGCTGGTGGTGCGAGCCATAATGATGTTCCTTTTGTGTGATTAATTCACACAAAAGATAACAGGTTTAGCTAAATCTTCAAGTCTTATTTTGATTTCATCCAGGCCGGTTTACTCGCTAGCACTTGGGCATAAATCGGGCAATCCGTTTGGTGAGCGCCGGGCAGATAACCGCTGCTCATCAGAAACTCATTGACGATTTCGCCGCCGACAAATTTGAATTGTTTTTTGAACAGCTTAACCCAGTCTTGAAGCGGGCGTGGGTGGTGTTGATCGAGCCAGTTTTTGAATGAGCCATATTGTTGTTGTAGCAGCAGAATTTGTTGTGCGTTGTGAATCGCAGCGTTGACTTTCAATTTGTTGCGCACAATACCGGCATCATTTAACAATCGCTCTCGGTCGGCTTCGTTGTAGGCGGCGACGCTGGCGATGTCGAATTGCGAGTAAGCACGACGGAAATTTTGCTGCTTTTTCAGCATGAGTGTCCAGCTTAGACCGGCTTGGTTGATTTCCAGCACTAAGCGTTCAAACAGTTCGTTATCACTTTCAATCGGGTAGCCGTAATGGTGATCGTGATAGTGTTTATTCAGATTGTCTTGTTCTGGTGTTAACTGGTTTACATAATCACAATAGCTCATTGATCTTCTTCTCTTTTCTAAATTAATTGGAACGAATGCGGCGCATAAACATCGGCAAGTCATCGGTCAGCACACGTTGTTCCATCAGACCTCAATATGCTGCAACATCGGATTGCCCTGATAGCTGTCGACATCAAAAATATTGCTCTCCCAAAAGCGGTACATTTTTTCCAAATATTTCTGCCAATGGCTACCTTGAATATGGCTGAACATATAGCCAATACGTTCATCCACCATCACTTTTTGGTAAAAGGTGTTCACTAATAGCTCAATATCTTGTCAATTTCCGAGGAGTTTCTGCATCGGTATTTGCCTTATTTATTCGCCAACAAAACCGCTCTTTTCGGGGCGGGGTGGCCTTCGAGGGTTTTGCGGTGATCGTTCGGGTCAAGGAAGTCGATTAACGATTCATTTTGCAACCAGTCGGTTTTGCGCTGTTCTGCCAGCGAAGTGGCTGCCACATCAACACAGCGCACATTTTTGAAACCGCACTTTTCCAGCCAGTTGATCAACGCCGCCACCGACGGGATAAAATAGACATTTTTCATTTTGGCGTAGCGATCCGGTGGCATCAGCACCGAATTGACATCGCCATCGATCACTAAGGTTTCCAGCACCAATTCACCGCCGTTGACCAACTGATCTCGCAACTGGCTCAAATGATCCAATGGTGATTTGCGGTGGTATAGCACGCCCATCGAAAATACGCTGTCGAATGCGGCAAGTGGCTGCATCTGTTCGATGCCCAACGGAATTAAATGCGCACGGCGGTCGTTATTCAGCAATTTGCGCACCGCTTCAAACTGGCATAGGAACAGCTCGGTCGGATCAATTCCGACCACCATGTTGGCGCCCTCACCGACCATGCGCCACATATGATAACCGCTGCCGCAGCCGACGTCTAAAATGGTACGATCCTGCAACGGCGCTAAGTGCGGTAGCACCCGATTCCATTTGAAATCGGAACGCCATTCGCAGTCGATATCAATGCCGTGCAGCTGATACGGGCCTTTTCGCCACGGCATCAACTGTTTTAAATGGTAGATAATCCGTTGTTGTTCGCCAGCGGACAGCGGTTGGCTGGGAATCGCTGCGACCGCACTTTGCAAATTAATCTGTGAGGCGGTGAGTTCGGGCAAAAATTCAATCACTTTTGCCCATTTGGCGTATTCGCCGTGGGCATTTTTTTGCCATTGGCTGAGCTGCAACGGCAACGTTTCCAGCCAGTTTGCCAGTTTGCCGGTGGCGATTTGTTGATAAAAAGGGCGAAAGTCGATCATAGTTTTCTCTATTATATTTTGTCTTTTCTATTTTTCTTGCTGCTTGATGGCGATCATCGATCCAAAGTTAAAGCACTGAAACCACAATTCAACGTGGGCAAAACCGACTTCACGCAACCGCACTTTGTGTTGCGGAATGGAATCGGTGCGCATCACATTCTCAAGTGCGGTGCGTTTTTGGCTGACCTCCAGCTCACTGTAGCCGTTGGCACGCTTGAATTCGTGGTGTAAGTCGATTTGCAGTTCGTTGATGCTCGGATCGTCAAAACGGAATTTCTCCGACAGCACCAACACGCCGCCGGGAGTTAAACCGTGATAAATGTTTTGCAGCAGCAAAGTGCGGTCAGCCGGCGGCAAAAATTGCAGTGTGAAATTCAAAATCACCATTGAGGCATTTTCAATTTTGATATTGCGAATGTCATCACACACCACCTCAACCGCACTTTCACCGTGATAAGCATCGATGTGACGTTGACAGCGTTCGACCATTGCCGGCGAATTGTCGACGGCAATCAGCTTCACATTCGGCTGCTTGATATTGCGCCGTGCCGACAGGGTTGCCGCACCGCGTGAACAGCCCAGATCATAAACGTGGCTGTCCGGTTGCACAAACCTTGCTGCCAGCATACCAATCGCGGTGATGATATTCGAATAGCCCGGCACTGAACGTTGGATCATATCGGGAAACACATCGGCGACGGCTTCATCAAAAGTGAAATCGCCGATTTTTTCGATCGGCGCAGAGAAAATGGTGTCTTTATTCATCGGTTTTTTGCAAAGAGTGAAAGTGCGGTTATTGTAGCGAAAAACAGAGCGCTGTGACAGATTATTTTGGAGAGACAGAAGCGCTGGGTTGACCGCACTTTGCTTTATTCTGCGCTTTATCCTGCGGGGCAATTTGATATAGGTTAAGCTGAAATTTTATGCTATTGTGCGCGCCATACAGTCCGTTTGGGCTGATTTTCTCGATAAAATAAAAGGAAAGTGATATGAAAAAATCCGTGTTGGCGATCAGTGTTGTGGCAGCGTTGGCTGTGGTTTGGGCGGGTGGAACTTGGTACACCGGCAAAAACCTGCAACAGCAATATGCCGAAAAAATCGCAGATCTGAATAAAACGCTGGCGCAGTATTTACCACCGGTTGATGGCAATGGTCTCAAAGTGGAAAACGTCAGCTATCAGCGTGGATTTTTCAGTTCGAAAATTGTAGATAAGCTGGTTTTACAGGATCATGATCAACCAATTGAATTGGTGTTTGAAAGTGCGGTGCAACATGGTCCGTTGCCATTGGCACGCTTGGCAAAATTTGAATTGAAACCAGTGGTGGTGAGCGGCAATGCGAAATTGGTGAATAACTCAAGCGTAGCAGCTTGGTTTAAAGCGACCAAAGAACAAGCACCTTTCAGCACAGATTTTACGCTGGATTACAGTGAGAAAGTGGTTGCCCGCAGCCGGTTTGCTGCGTTGCAATGGGCTGAAAGCAACCTTGAATTTAAGATGTCGGATCTCGTGATTGATTCGGATACTGATCTGAACGCAATTGGCAACATTAAATTGAATCTGGATCAGCTTAGTTTTTCGGAGCAAGCCGCTGAAACAGCGCAGAACAGCACCGCCTTGCACATTAACGGCATCAAGATGGAGAGTCGGCAGCAACAGGCAAAAGGCTTTGAAAATCTGGCGACAGGCAGCAGCCGTTTGACCGTCAACGATATTCTGTTCGATCAGCAGCCCGGCGAGCAAAGTGATGATTCGCCGTTGAAATTGCAGATCAGCGACACCAGCATCGATAGTGAAGTGCAATTGCATGACGGTTTTATTGATATTTCGTCTAAAAATTTGCTAGGTAAATTATTGATTAACGAAAACCATTTCGGGCAGTTCCAGTTTGATCTGGGCATTAGACATCTTGACGGAAAATCGCTGAATGATTTGGTTGAATTGCTGAAAAATATGCCGTCAGACGGTGAATTTACGCCGGAACAAGACGAGCAAGGCAAGCAATTGTTGCAAACCCTTATGGCAAATCATCCACAGCTACAATTTTTACCGCTGGCTTGGCGTAATGAAGGCGGCACCAGTCAACTGAATCTTGATATCGGTTTCAATAATAGTGATCAAGTTGGCGAAAATATGCTGTCGCTGTTTTCCAAATTTGAACTCAGTGGAGAAGTCAATAAACAGATGTTGCGCAGCCTGATCACCGCAGTAGTTGAAATGAATAACCCGGATATGACGGATCAAGGGCTGGCACAAACTATTGACGACTCTTATCAAGCGGCAAGCGCCGACTTACTTGTTGACGGTACATTTATTGATACCCCAGAGGCGTTCACCGCCAATTTGATCTTGGAAAACGGCGTCTTGAAACACAACGGTGAAGTGGTGGCGGAAGAGAAACTCAATGAATTTGTGATGAGCATGGTGATGGCTGCCGCATTTTACAATATGTCTGATGATGACCACCAATACAATCAAGATGATGAGCAATGGGGGGAAGATGGTGAGGTCTATCCTGACGATCAGTTGGATGACAGTTTCTCACCGGCAGATGACGGTTATGACTTGGCAATCCCGGATTTATCGCCGTCAGATTTAGAAGGTTTGCCGGAGGCAGTGCCACAACAATAGTTTTGAGAATATTTTACCCAAGTGCGGTTTTAGCCTGATTAGCGAAACCGCACTTTTGATTTTGACGGCAGATAAACCAGTTCATTCCTGCTAAAAATTCCGCTATAATCCGCCAGTTAATCTTTCTAAAATTGAAAGCCCATTTAAAATCAGCAAGGAACACACTATGATGCGGACACATTATTGCGGATCACTGAATCAAAGCAATGTCGGACAACAAGTTACATTAAGCGGTTGGATTCACCGCCGCCGAGATTTCGGGGCGATGATTTTTGTCGATCTGCGTGATCGTGAAGGCATTGTGCAAGTGTTTTTTGATCCGGCACAGCAAGAAGCATTTGCGGCGGCGGCGGCATTGCGCAATGAGTTTTGTGTTCAGATTCAAGGGGAAGTGATTGCCCGCACTGAAAAAAACATCAATCCGGATATGGCGACCGGCGAAGTGGAAGTGCTGGCGAAAACGCTGAAAATCTACAACAGCGCTGCTGTGTTGCCGCTAGATTTTAATCAAAATAATACCGAAGAGCAGCGTCTGAAATATCGTTATCTCGATCTGCGCCGCCCAGAAATGGCACAACGGATTAAAACCCGTGCCAAAATAACCAGTTTTGTACGCCGCTTTATGGATGAACACGGCTTCTTGGATATCGAAACCCCGATGCTGACCAAAGCCACACCGGAAGGTGCGCGCGATTACTTGGTGCCGAGCCGGGTGCATAAAGGCAAATTCTATGCGCTTCCACAATCGCCGCAACTGTTCAAACAATTGCTGATGATGTCCGGCTTTGACCGCTATTATCAAATTGTGAAATGTTTCCGTGACGAAGATTTGCGTGCCGATCGTCAACCTGAATTCACCCAAATCGATGTGGAAACTTCGTTTATGAGCGCAGAAGACGTGCGCGAAAAAATGGAAGCGTTGGTGCACGGTTTATGGCAACAGATTATCGGCGTCGATTTGGGACAGTTTCCGATCATGACTTATGCCGAAGCGATGCGCCGTTTTGGCTCGGATAAACCGGATTTGCGTAATCCGCTGGAACTGGTTGATGTAGCTGATTTATTGAAAGACGTGGAGTTTAAAGTGTTCAGCGGTCCGGCAAACGATACGAAAGGACGGGTGAGCGCACTTCGTGTGCCGAACGGTGCAACGTTGACTCGTAAACAAATTGACGACTACACCCAATTCGTCGGCATCTACGGCGCAAAAGGTTTGGCGTGGCTGAAAGTGAATGATTTAGCGGCAGGCATTGACGGCGTGCAAAGCCCGATTGCCAAGTTTTTGTCAGCCGAGGTGCTAAGTGCGGTGTTGACACGCACCCAGGCGCAAAGCGGCGATATTATTTTCTTCGGTTCGGATAAATACAATATCGTGACCGATTCGATGGGGGCATTGCGCCTGAAAGTCGGTAAAGATTTAGCCTTGACCCAATTAGATCAATGGAAACCGCTGTGGGTAATCGATTTCCCAATGTTTGAACGTGACGAAGAAGGTCACTTGGCGGCAATGCATCACCCGTTCACTTCACCGAAAGATTTCAGCCCAGAAGAACTGGCGCAAGATCCGACCAGTGCGGTCGCCAATGCGTATGATATGGTGATCAATGGTTACGAAGTCGGTGGTGGTTCGGTGCGGATCTTCGATCAAAAAATGCAACAAACCGTGTTCAGCATTTTGGGCATTAACGAACAAGAGCAACAAGAAAAATTCGGTTTCTTACTAGATGCGCTGAAATTCGGCACGCCGCCGCATGCTGGCTTAGCGTTTGGTTTGGATCGCCTCACCATGCTGTTGACCGGAACCGACAATATCCGTGATGTGATTGCTTTCCCGAAAACCACTGCCGCAGCCTGTTTGCTGACCGACGCACCAAGTTTTGCTAATGAGCAAGCATTGAATGAGCTTGCTTTAACGGTCGCAAAAGCGAAAGAGTAGATGGCAGGATTTAAACGTCCTGAATCGGTGTTGGTGGTGATTTACGCCACTAATACCCAACGTGTTCTGATGTTGCAGCGTAACGACGATTCAGACTTTTGGCAGTCGGTGTCGGGCAGTTTGGAACAAAATGAAACCGCACTTTGCGCCGCCAAGCGAGAAGTGGCGGAGGAAACGGGGTTAAGTGCGGTTAGTTTAGTTGATTGTCAGCGTTCTGTGGATTTTGAAATTTTTCCGCAATTTAGGCATAAATACGCACCCAATATAACCCATTGCCACGAGCACTGGTTTTTATTGCCATTAGCTGATGAGTGCGAAGTGCGGTTGAGCGAGCATTCGACGTATTGCTGGGTGACGGCAGCGCAGGCAGTGATGATGACGAAGTCGTGGAACAATGCGGCGGCGATTGAGCAGTTGTTACTGAACACATAAGGGTAAAAATGAACAAATATAGATTGGTGTTTTTACTGATGTTATGCATGAGCCAATTTGCCAACGCGGTTAGCGTTCGACCCGTGCAGTTACCGAATGGTGCAGCGATTGCTAATATTGCCTTTGAAGAATCGGTCGGTTTGCTGGCAATCACGCAGCAGGGCGAATTATGGCAGCAGCAAGTGGATTGGCAATTGCTGAGTCGTGATGTTGCGTCGGATAGCCCGTTGGCTGCCGGATTTCAAAAAATTACTTTTACCGATAAGCAACAGCATTTTCAATTGATTAGCCAAGGAAGGCTGCAATCATCAAATATTAAAATTAGTCCACACTCTGGCTTTGTGCCGTTGGCATTGGCGACAATTGCGGTGGTTGAACAGGACGGTAAGGCGCATATTGCCAGAATAGAGGCACAACCTGAATTGAAGGTTGTTGCAATGCGGCAGGATTTTACAGTGTTGCCGGATTTAAATCCGCTGGCGCTTGAGTTGAATCATAACGGTAAGCATATTGCTGTGTTGGCACAACCGACAAAGCAATATGCGCACGGTGTATTGGGAGATAGTTGGGAAGCGAAGCAAGTGCGGTATTTGGAACGGCACGATTTACGTGATTTAGCTGCACCCTTGATCTTAAATCAGACTGATGTGATTGAAGATAATGCACCGATTGCTGCGTATTATCAACAAAAAAATGCCATTGCAACCACCATTTCCAATGGGCAGGAAGGGGCAAGAGCTGCGTTGATTACCCTTGAAAATAATGCGCTGGTCGTGGCGGCACAAAGCAAACCGATTGGACAAGCGTACCGCTGGTTGTCGCTAATCAGTGCTCGGCAACAACTGTTTTCAGTGGTTAAACCGCACTTATCGGGCACATTGACCGCATACGATACCAGCAGCAAAGCAACGTTACCACAGAGTGAGTTGGCTCAAGGCGTGAGCAATCACAAAATCGGATCTTATCAGCGTAATATCAGTTTGGTCATGCACAACCAGATTGTGTTGCCGAGCGCAAATTTTCGTGAATTGAAAATGTGGGATCTAGCACAGAAGGGTTTTAGAGATGACAAGTTGGTATTTAACGCCGATATTGTAAAATTGGTGCCGTTTAAACAGGATTTTCTGGTGTTGCTACGTAACGGCGAGTTGCATCAGGTTTCATTTTAGTCAAAAACAAAAATAAGAGGAAATTGAACATGGCAGGTCATAGTAAATGGGCAAATATTAAACACCGCAAAGCAGCGCAAGATGCGCAGCGTGGTAAAATTTTTACCAAATTAATCCGTGAATTGGTTACCGCAGCCAAAATCGGCGGTGGTGATGCAGCTGCAAACCCGCGTTTGCGTGCGGCGGTGGATAAAGCCTTAGCCAGTAATATGACCCGTGATACTATTAACCGTGCGATTGAACGTGGCGTGGGCGGTGGCGATGACACCAATATGGAAACCAGAGTATACGAAGGCTATGGTCCGGGCGGCACGGCGGTGATGGTCGAGTGTTTGAGCGATAATGCCAACCGCACGATTTCGCAAGTACGACCAAGTTTCACCAAGTGCGGTGGCAACCTGGGAACTGAAGGTTCGGTCGGCTATTTGTTCACGAAAAAAGGATTGATTTTGATTGCGCAAGGCGATGAAGATGCGCTGATGGAAGCGGCTATCGAAGCCGGTGCCGACGATGTGCAGCCGCAAGATGACGGTAGTTTCGAAATCTACACCGCATGGGAAGAGTTGGGCTCGGTACGTGACGGCATCGAAGCCGCTGGTTTTAACATTGAGAGTGCTGAAGTGTCGATGATTCCGTCCACTACGGTGGATTTGGATGCCGAAGCCGCGCCCAAATTGCTACGCTTGATTGATATGCTGGAGGAGTGTGATGATGTACAAAACGTGTATCACAACGGTGATATCAGCGATGAAGTAGCGGCGTTGTTGTAATCTTTAGTGTAGGGTGGGTCTTGACCCACCTTTTTTATTGCAAATTTTTGATAGATAGTTATGGCAATCATTTTAGGCATTGACCCCGGCTCACGTGTCACCGGATACGGTGTGATTCGACAGAATGGGCGCAAGTTGGAATATCTGGGCAGCGGGGCGATTCGTACCGCCGTTGACGATTTGCCGACCCGTTTGAAGCGGATCTATGCTGGCGTAAGTGAGATTATCACCCAGTTTCAGCCGGATATGTTTGCGATAGAGCAAGTATTCATGGCGAAAAACCCCGATTCCGCCTTGAAACTGGGGCAAGCACGTGGTGTAGCGATTGTTTGCGCCACTAATTTTGATTTGCCGGTATTTGAATATGCGGCGCGATTGGTCAAACAAACCGTGGTCGGCAGCGGTTCGGCGGATAAAGTCCAAGTGCAGCATATGGTGACCCGCATTCTGAATTTATCGGCTGAACCACAGGCGGACGCCGCCGATGCGCTGGCGATTGCCATTACCCATGCACACAGCTTGCAGCACTCTCTTCAAATCGGAAAAACCGCTAATACCGCACTTAAAATGGAAAAGAGCGGTTTGATTCTCCAAGCGCGTTATAGTCGTGGGCGCTTTCGTTTAAAAGCAGAAAAATAACTGGTTATTTATACAGTTTTATTTTATGCTAAGCACATTGCATTATTTTCAGTGAGAAAGAGAAAATTCACCATGATTGGACGTTTACAGGGAACGATTATCGAAAAACAGCCGCCGGAAATTGTACTGGACGTGCAGGGAGTCGGCTATGAGCTGCTGCTGCCGATGACCAGTTTTTACAGCTTGCCGGAAATCAATGACAGTGTCGTATTGTTTACCCATCTGGTGGTACGTGAAGATGCACATTTATTGTTCGGTTTCGCCACGAAGCAAGACCGCACTTTGTTCCGGGAATTGATTAAAACCAATGGCGTTGGGCCGAAACTGGCGCTGGCAATTTTGTCTGCGATGTCCGTTGATGAGTTTGCTTTTGCAATTGAGCGGGAAGAACTGTCTAAACTGGTGAAGATTCCAGGTGTTGGCAAAAAAACCGCAGAGCGGTTATTGGTTGAATTAAAAGGTAAATTCGCCAATATGCCGAAGGCTGATTTCTTTATCAAAATACCGAACGGTCGTCATCGTGATCTGGATTTGAGCACGCCGAATTATGAAGATGATGCGGTAGCGGCGCTGGTGGCGTTGGGTTATAAAGCCTTGGATGCAGAAAAAATGGTGAAACGGATTGCCAAGCCGGAACTGACAAGCGAACAACTGATTCGGGAAGCGTTAAAAGCGGCGCTATAAAACAGAAGAGAAAAGAGCGGTATGATTGAAGCAGATCGAATTATCAGTGCGGCAGAAATCGGGGAAGAAGATGTTCTTGATCGTGCAATTCGCCCTAAATTATTGCAAGATTATGTCGGGCAGAATGCGGTGCGTGAGCAGATGGATATTTTTATCCGAGCAGCAAAACTGCGCAAAGATGCGTTGGATCACCTGTTGATTTTTGGTCCGCCGGGATTGGGGAAAACCACGCTTGCCAATATTATTGCCAACGAAATGGGGGTGAATATCCGCACTACCTCAGGTCCGGTGTTGGAAAAAGCCGGGGATTTGGCAGCGATGCTGACTAATCTGGAAGCCCATGATGTGCTGTTTATTGATGAAATTCACCGCCTTTCACCAGCAATTGAAGAAGTGCTGTATCCGGCAATGGAAGATTATCAACTGGATATTATGATCGGCGAAGGACCGGCGGCACGCTCGATTAAACTGGATTTACCACCGTTTACCCTTGTCGGCGCAACTACGCGCGCTGGCTCATTGACTTCGCCGTTGCGCGATCGTTTCGGGATCGTACAGCGCTTGGAGTTTTATTCGGTGGAAGATTTGACCTCGATCGTGACGCGCAGCGCCAATTGTTTAAATTTGCGGATTGAAGAGGGCGCTGCTTTGGAAGTTGCACGCCGTTCACGCGGTACACCGCGTATTGCCAACCGTTTGTTGCGTCGGGTGCGTGATTATGCCGATGTAAAAAACAGTGGTTTGATTAGTATTGAAATTGCTTGCTCAGCACTGAAGATGTTGGATATTGATGCCAAAGGTTTTGATTATATGGATCGTAAACTACTAAGTGCGGTGGTGGAGCGCTTTGACGGCGGTCCGGTCGGTTTAGACAGCTTGGCGGCGGCGATTGGAGAAGAACGTGAAACCATTGAGGATGTGCTAGAACCGTATTTGATTCAACAAGGTTATTTACAGCGTACGCCACGTGGACGGATCGCGACCTCAAAAACTTATCTACATTTGGGGTTGGATTCCCGTCTTGAGTGAGTAAATAAGTTTTTATACGAGAATGGCTGATTAAGGTTGAACCTGTTGGTTCTTGATGTTGTTCAGTGCAACCAAGCCTTTGTCACAGCTTTTGATTTGTACTTCACGTTCTAAAGCTAAGATTTGTTTTTTACTTTGTGAGAGTTTGTTTTTGATATTGGCGAACTGGGTGTGAGTGCCCGGTTGTTTTTCCGCTTCTTTGATCAGTTGCTCGGTTTCGGTAAAGAGTTGGTTACATTGCTGCGGAATACTGCTTGTTATGGGGGTACTGGTAGAGGTATTGGCTGAGGCAGCACCGATGAATAATGCCAGGGCAGCAGAAGCAACAATTTTTTTTAACATTTCCTTTTCCTTCGATGAAAAATACAAAAACAACGAGACAACATTGGCGCTATTGATACGTTTATCAGCCGTGATAATTTTGCCTGCGAAAAATCTTTCCACAAAATAGCAAAAGAATAAAACGATGTCTATAAAAGCAACGAAAATATTTGTTTTATGTGTAAAATATCCGACTGAATTTATAGGATATGTGTATAAAAAATAGCAATATTTTCAATAAATTGATTTAAGTCAAAATGAGGCCGTTCGTGAATGAGCAATTTTTTGAGATATGTTCAAAAATGTGACGGGAATATTAATTTTTCTGTTTTTAATACTCGCATTACAGAGTATTATAGGCAGGCATAAATTTAGCTTATTTAAAGATTTATCTAGATTGTGTCAATTTGGCTGGTTTGGATAAGTGTTTTGAGTAAGTTAACTTTATTAACATCAGGAATATTTGTCGGATGTTTGGGGTGATTACGAATGTAATCAATGTCAGAGAAACTTGTAGTATATACAAGGAGTTGAGATGTTAGATATTGTTGAACTCTCGAGATTGCAGTTTGCGTTAACTGCGCTATATCACTTTTTGTTTGTACCGCTTACTTTAGGTCTTTCCTTTATTTTGGTAATAATGGAAACCTTGTACGTGGTTACCGGCAAAGAAGTGTATAAAGATATGACCAAATTTTGGGGTAAATTATTTGGTATCAATTTTGCCTTAGGGGTAACAACTGGGATAACAATGGAATTCCAGTTCGGTACCAACTGGTCGTACTATTCACATTATGTTGGCGATATCTTCGGTGCGCCTTTGGCTATTGAAGCGTTATTGGCTTTCTTTATGGAATCGACTTTTGTCGGCTTGTTCTTCTTCGGATGGGACAGATTGTCAAAAGGCAAACATTTGATGGCGACTTATTTGGTCGCATTCGGCTCCAATTTGTCGGCGATGTGGATTCTGGTAGCAAACGGTTGGATGCAAAATCCGATTGGATCTGAATTTAATTTTGAAACCATGCGAATGGAAATGACCAGCTTCTTGGATTTGTGGTTGAATCCGGTGGCACAAAGTAAATTCTTGCATACCTTGTCTGCGGGTTATGTTTGCGGCGCTATTTTTGTGTTGTCTATCAGTTCTTACTACCTGTTAAAAGGGCGTGATATTGGCTTTGCGAAACGCTCTTTCTCCGTTGCTGCGTCTTTCGGCATTATTGCTATTTTCTCGGTCTTGCTGATGGGCGATGAATCCGGTTATGAAATCGGACAAGCACAGCCGGTGAAATTGGCTGCGATGGAAGGGGAGTGGCATACTTCACCTGCGCCTGCTGATTGGAATATGGTGATTATCCCTAACGAAGCGGAAATGAAAAATGACTTTGCAATCCAAATTCCTTATGCTGCGGGGATTATTGCAACGCGTTCTTTAACCAAAGAAATTACCGGTTTAACCGAGCTGAAAGCTATTAATGAAAAGCGTGTTCGCAATGGTATTATGGCCTATGATTTATTGCAGAAATTGCGTAGTGGTAGTGCCAGTGAAGCTGATAAAGAGTTGTTTAAAGTTTACCAAAAAGATCTGGGATTTGGCTTATTGTTAAAACCATATACCGAAAATGTGGTCGATGCAACAGAAGCGCAAATTCAGCAAGCTGCTGCGGATACGATACCTAAAGTGGGACCAACATTCTGGTCATTCCGTGTCATGATGCTTGCCGGTGGCTTAATGTTACTGTTATTGATTGGTGCATTTGCTCAAACTGCGCGCAAAACAATCGGGTCTAAACCTTGGTTCTCAAAAGCACTCCTGTTTTCTTTACCGTTGCCATGGATTGCAATTGAAAGTGGCTGGTTCTTGGCGGAATATGGTCGTCAACCTTGGGCAATTTATGAAATGTTGCCGGTCGGTGTGGCTAATTCTGCTTTGACAACCGGTGACCTATGGTTCTCAATCATTTTAATCTGTGCGTTATACACAATTTTCTTGATTGCAGAAATGTATCTGATGTTCAAATATGGACGTTTGGGGCCAAGTTCATTGAAAACCGGTCGCTACCATTTTGAACAAACAGCAAGATAATCAGGAGCCTAATCATGATTGACTACGAAATTCTACGCTTTATTTGGTGGCTGCTTGTGGGCGTTTTGCTCCTGGGTTTTGCAGTGACCGATGGTTTTGACATGGGAGTTTTGACCCTATTGCCTTTCGCTGGTAAGAAAGAAGTTGAGAAACGAATTATGATCAACTCGATTGCACCACATTGGGATGGCAACCAAGTCTGGCTATTGACCGCTGGTGGAGCAATGTTTGCTGCTTGGCCGATTGTTTATGCGACATCTTTCTCAGGCTTCTATATTGCCATGATTCTGGTGTTAGCCGCACTTTTCTTCAGACCGGTTGGTTTGGAGTATCGTGCGAAAATTGATAATCCAAAATGGCGTACAGCCTGGGACTGGGGATTATTCCTCGGTGGCTTTGTGCCGTCATTGGTATTCGGTGTGGCATTCGGTAACTTATTACAAGGTGTACCATTTGAATTTAACGATATTTTACAAGTTAAATATACCGGTTCGTTCTTTGGTTTGCTGAATCCATTTGCTTTGTTGTGTGGTTTAATCAGCTTGTCTATGCTGACAACCCAAGGCGCAGCATGGTTACAAATGAAAACCACAGCCGAATTACGTGATCGCGCACGCATGATCACTCAAGTTGGGGCGTTTGCAACGGTTATCACTTTTGTGTTGGCTGGGGTATGGTTGTTGTTTAAAGATGGCTATATTGTAACCAGTGTCATTGATAAGAGTGGTCCTTCAACTCCATTGGGGAAAGAGGTTATTCTGGAAACCGGTGCATGGTTTAATAACTACAGAGAGATGCCGATTCTTTGGGCACTGCCTATTCTTGCGGTTGTTTCTGGTTTATTGAATATTGTGTTTTCTAAAGCGAACCGCTCTGGATTTGCATTCCTGTTTTCATCATTGACGATGGCAGGTATTATCTTTACCTGTGGTGTTGCAATGTTCCCATTCATTATGCCGTCAATTACTCATCCGAATACCAGTTTGCTGATGTGGGATTCTACATCTAGCCACCTGACATTAATGCTGATGTTTGTGCTGGCATTAGTTTTCGTGGTGATTTTGCTGACTTATACAATTTGGGCATACGCAAAAATGTTTGGTCGCTTGGATAGCAACTTTATCGAAGAAAACAAAAACTCACTATACTAATACAAGTAAAGTAGTACAAGTAAAGAGGAATTATTATGTTTTATATAGCTTGGGTGTTAGGCGTTTTATTAGCGGTTTTCTTCGCGGCTATCGTTACGATCAGTATTGAAAAAACCGGTAAATTTGATGAGTAACTATGATTGATCGACTCTATCAATTGGTAAACAAGGGCTCTTATAGAGCCCTTTCACTTATCCTTGCCATTGTCTTAATGGTGTCTATTTTCCTGAATGCCAAAAAATTTGCGCTGGAATTAGGTGGTCCTTCGCCGCTGTTCACACTGTTTTTGATTTGGGGAACCTCTACATTATGGATTCATGGCATGGGGTTAGAAATTAGAAAAGATCGTTGGAAGGCAGTATTTAACCCTCTTATTGGCTATTGCGCAGCAATAGGCGGGCTGTTTTACATCTATTTTATCTAAAATTACAGCTCAAGTGCGGCTTTAAAACCGCACTTCCATTCTTGATTATCATCATATTTTTACTTGTAACAACAAAGTGCGGTATGTTTGTTGTATAGTTGGGTAACATTCATCAACAGACCCTAAGCAAAGCGTCAATATGTTTTATGTGATTAAAAATATAATTTGTGATCCAGCTCCCAATCACTAGACAAATATCAAACAATTCTTGATAATAGCAACTTCGAAAATTGAGAGGATAATAGCGATGCAGCAGATGCCAATCAGAGTTTACTACGAAGATACGGATGCCGGCGGCGTAGTTTATCATGCGCGTTATCTTCATTTTTTTGAAAGAGCCAGAACCGAGTTTTTGCGAGAAGTAGGCTTTGAACAGCAAAAATTATTGGCTGATTTTCATTTGGCGTTTGTAGTACGCAAAATGCAGATTGATTACCGAACAGCGGCAAAATTAGATGATGCTTTAGTGGTGGAAACTCAAATCCGACAGCTCAAGCAGGCAAGTATTGTTTTTGAACAGAAATTATTAAGGGAAGATGAATTATTGTCGGAGGCAACTGTCTTAGTTGCAACGGTAGATTTATCGAAAATGAAACCGATACCGATGCCTGAAGAAATCAGGGCGGTGTTGGCAGCACAGTAAATATTGTAGAACTGACTAATCGGGGTTATTGATGTCAACAGAGTTAAACTTCCTGGCACTTTTTTTAGATGCAAGTGTGATCGTACAGATTGTAATCGCAATCTTGATCCTTTTTTCTATTATGTCATGGGCTATTATTATTCAGCGCAGCGGTATTTTACGTCAAGCGTTAAAATCTTCTGCGAGTTTTGAGGATCGTTTTTGGTCGGGTGAAGATTTAAATAAATTGTACGAGGGCATGGATAATCGCCGTGACGGCTTAAGTGGCAGCGAACAAATTTTTTATGTCGGTTTCAAAGAATTTTTGCGTTTACAACAAACGGCGTCAAGCACACCGGAATCGATTATTCAAGGAACGAGCCGTGCAATGAATCTGACCTTGAATCGTGAAATCGAAGACGTGGAAAATCGGATTCCGTTTTTGGCAACAGTCGCATCGATCAGCCCATATATTGGATTGTTCGGTACGGTATGGGGAATCATGCACGCATTTATGGCACTGAGTAATGTGAAACAAGCGACCTTGCAAATGGTTGCGCCGGGGATCGCCGAAGCGTTGATTGCCACTGCAATTGGCTTGTTTGCTGCGATTCCGGCAGTAATGGCATATAACCGTTTAAGTTTGCGAGTCAGTAAATTGGAACAGAACTATGCTAACTTTATCGATGAATTCACGACAATTTTACATCGTCAGGCTTTCGCTAAAAAAAGCGTTAATTAATTTCCGCACAGCGTATCGTAAAGTATAAGAGGATAGTATGTCATACAGACGCAAACGTCGTGATATGAAGTCGGAAATTAATATTGTTCCGTTTCTGGATGTGTTATTGGTGTTACTGTTGATTTTTATGGCGACAGCGCCAATTATCAGCCAGAGTGTACAGGTTGAATTGCCGGATTCGGTGGACAGTCAGTCGGTTTCCAATGAAGATAAAACACCCATTATTCTAGAAGTTGCGGGTGTCGGTAGCTACACGTTGGCGATCAACGGTGAACGCCATGAGAATTTAACCGAGCAGATGGTGACCGAAATGGCGAAACAAGAGTTTGATAAAGATAACAACAGCTTGTTTTTAGTTGGCGGTGCAAAAGAAGCGCCTTATGAAGAAGTGATCAAAGCTTTGAATTTGTTGCATCTTGCCGGTATTAAATCCGTCGGATTAATGACCAACCCTTTATAATCGAATAATCACGGGATCAACGGTGCAGACTGAGAAAAAACAGAAATTAAATCGTGCAGTTTTGATTTCAACTATCCTGCATGGGCTGCTGTTCGGAATCCTGATTCTAGGATCCTTATGGTATAAATATATGCCGGCTGCCGGTGGTGGCGAAGGTGAAGGCGATGTTATGGGCGCGGTGATGGTAGATACCGGATCGGCCGCGCAAGAGTGGGGACGAATTCAACAGCAGCAAAAAGGGGATGTTGAAAAAGCCAAACGTGAAGAATTGGAGCAGCGAGCCCAAGAACAAGAGAAAAAACAGCAGGAGCAGCAGCGCCTGTTACAAGAGCAGCAACGACAAGAGCAACAGGCAAAAATCGAGCAAGCCAAACAAGAACAAGCGAAGCAAGAACAGCTAAAACAAGAGCAGGCAAAGCAAGAAGAGTTAATCCGCCAACAGCGGGTAGCTAAAGAAGCTGAAGCCAAACGCATTGCCGAACAGGCAAAACTGAAAGCAGATGCTGAAGCAAAACGTTTAGAGGCTGCCGCTAAAATAAAAGCAGAGCAAGAAGCACAGGCAGAAGCGGCTAAGGCAAAAGCAAGTGCGGAAGCGAAGGCAAAAGCAGAAGCAGAAGCGAAGGCAAAAGCAGAGGCGGAAGCTAAAGCCAAAGCACAGCAAAAAGCACAAGAAGACGCTAAAATAAAAGCCGCTGCAGAAGCTAAGGCGAAAGCAGATGCGGAAGCTAAAAGCAAGGCTGAGGCTGCCGCAAAAGCGAAAGCAAAAGCGGATGCTGCAGCCAAAGCTGAAGCTGCCAAAGCTAAAGCAGCAGCCGAAAAAGCCTCACAGCAAGCCGCATTAGATGATTTTATGAACAGTGGCACCATCGGAGGTGGTTCAAGTCGTAGCGGTGGCAACCAAAATCAAGGTGGCACAACCGGCAGCGGTGCTGGTAGGGTAAGTGGCGCCGATGGGGCACGTGTCGGTGATGAATATGCCGGTTTGATCAAACGTGCGATCAACCGTAATTTTAGAGGTGATCGAGCAGCTTTATTAGGTAAAGTATGCAATATCAAAATTTCACTGGCAAGAGATGGAACGATTTTGGATTATCAGAAGGTTTCCGGCACAGATGATATTTGCGTTCCGGCATTAAGAGCGGTTGCGGCAACCAAAAAAGTGCCACCTGCGCCTTCTGATGCGGCGTATGATAAATATAAAAACCCATTGATTGCATTTGATTTAAAATAAACGTGATTAACGACCTTGATAGGGGATTTAAATGAAATATATGACTCGAATAGTGAGCTTTTTTGCTGTTGTGTTGTTGTTACTCAGCCACACCGTTCGTGCCGAAGAAGTACGAATCGTGATTGATGAGGCGGTAGAAGGAGCTCAGCCTATAGCTGTGGTTCCGTTTAAATGGAATGGTCCCGGTTCGGCACCGGCGGATATTGCAGACATTATTGCGGCAGATTTAAGATATAGCGGCAAATTTAATCCGATCCCGGTCAGCAGAATGCCACAAACGCCATCTGCAGCGTCAGAGGTTAATCCGCAAGCTTGGGCTGCGCTAGGTATTAGTGAGGTAGTGGTCGGACAGATTACCCCGACAGGTGCCGGTTATAATATTGCTTATCAGCTGGTAGATACTATTGGTAATGGCGGTGTTGGTTCGGTTTTGCAGCAGAATAGCTATACGATCCCGAATAACAAACAGTTACGTTATGGCGCGCATACTGTGAGTGATGAAGTTTTTGAAAAGCTGACCGCTATTCGTGGTGCGTTCAGAACTCGTATTGCTTATGTAGTACAGCGTAATGGTGGCTCCACACCTTATGAGCTGCAAGTTTCAGATTATGACGGTTTTAATCAATTTGTAGTCAACCGTAGCTCGCAGCCGATTATGTCTCCAAGCTGGTCAGCCGATGGCAAACAATTGGCGTATGTTAGCTTTGAAAATAAAAAATCACAATTAGTGGTACAAGATTTGGGCTCAGGCTCACGCAGAGTGGTCTCTTCCAGTCCGCGACATAATGGCGCACCGTCATTTTCGCCGGACGGATCGCGCTTGGCATTTGCCTCTTCGCGTGACGGACAATTGAATATTTATGTGATGAATTTGGCTTCAGGTCAAACAACTCAATTAACCAGTGGGGCGGGTAATAATACCGAGCCTAGTTGGTCGCCGGACGGACAATCGATTGTCTTTACCTCCGACCGTGGCGGTAGTCCGCAGGTTTATATGATGAGTGCTTATGGTGGCGGTGCCAGTTATGTTGGTGCTGGCGGCAGAAGTTACAGTGGTCAGATTACTTCTGACGGTAAATATCTGATTATGATTTCGGCTGATCATATCGTTAAAAAAGATTTGGCAACAGGAAGCGTAGAGGTTTTGGGGTCGACGTTCTTGGACGAAAGTCCAAGTGTATCGCCTAACGGAACCATGATCATTTATAGCTCTACACAAGGGCTGGGGAAAGTGTTACAATTGGTGTCCGCTGACGGACGCTTTAAGGCAAGGTTACCAGGTGCAGGCGGGCAAATTAAGTTCCCTGCTTGGTCGCCATTTCTAACTAAAAAGTAGTATCTTATAAACTAAGGAGTAATAAAATGAAAAAACTTGCAAAAGTTTTGATGGTAGCTGCACCTGCATTCGTATTAGCTGCATGTAGCAGCTCTTCCGATGACTCTGCTGCGAAAGGTCAATTATTCGGTAACTATACCGCTGAAGATTTACAACAGCGTTATAACACTGTGTATTTCGGCTTCGATCAATACAGCATTGAAGGCCAATACCAACAACTTTTAGATGCACATTCTCTATACTTGACTGCTACTCCAGCAAGCAAAGTATTAGTAGAAGGTAATACCGATGAGCGTGGTACTCCAGAGTACAACATTGCATTGGGTCAACGTCGTGCAGACGCAGTAGTAAATTATCTGACTGGTAAAGGCGTGTCTGGTTCACAACTTTCTACCGTTTCTTACGGTGAAGAAAAACCAGCTGTTTTAGGTCACACTGAAGCAGATTACGCTAAAAACCGTCGTGCAGTGTTAGCATACTAATTTATCAGTATTGCAATAAACTGAAAGGTAGGACCCTGATATTTTTATCAGGGTTTTTTATTTTTACTGCTATAGAATCATTTTAAAACAGACGTTATTGTGCGGGAATTAGCGAAATTAAAAGCAAGATTGTCGATATTGTAGATAAATCAGGCAGCCGGAAAAAAAATCAAAATTTTTGATTGATAACTTTCGCAAAATGAGTATTATAGTGCCTCGTTACAAACGAGGGGTCGTTAGCTCAGTCGGTAGAGCAGCGGACTTTTAATCCGTTGGTCGAAGGTTCGAATCCTTCACGACCCACCACTCGACTTGTGACCACCACTTAATGTGGGTCGTTAGCTCAGTCGGTAGAGCAGCGGACTTTTAATCCGTTGGTCGAAGGTTCGAATCCTTCACGACCCACCACTAAATTGCAATCTCCCAAGCGGGTCGTTAGCTCAGTCGGTAGAGCAGCGGACTTTTAATCCGTTGGTCGAAGGTTCGAATCCTTCACGACCCACCACTTAAATTGCAATCTCCCAAATGGGTCGTTAGCTCAGTCGGTAGAGCAGCGGACTTTTAATCCGTTGGTCGAAGGTTCGAATCCTTCACGACCCACCACTTTATTTTCATATTATTTTTTCTTATAAGCTGCCTTATTTGTTACTTTTTCTTAACATTGTGATATAGCTCATTATTTTTTATCAATCAAGTGATTAAGGCAATAAATAAGCATATAATGGCTGACGATTATTTTTTGCAAAAGGACAGTCCGAATGTTCGCCATCACCGAAGCCTATAAGAGCGGTCTATTTTCTCGAAAACATTGGTTGAATAATATTATCGCCGGCGTGATTGTTGGCATTGTTGCGTTGCCATTGGCGATGGCGTTTGCGATAGCTTCCGGTGCTAAACCCGAACAAGGGATCTACACCTCGATTATTGCTGGGTTTTGTACCACTGTTTTTGGTGGCAGTCGCTTACAGATCAGCGGACCGACCGGTGCTTTCATCGTGGTGCTTGCCGGTATTACTGGGCAATATGGGATTGAGGGATTACAAATTGCAACCCTGATGGCAGGAATTATATTATTGGCTTTTGGGCTCAGTAAAATGGGGGCAATCATCAAATATATCCCTGCGCCGGTGATTGTCGGTTTTACGGCTGGAATTGCAGTGATTATTTGGATTGGGCAATGGAAAGACTTTTTCGGATTGCCGGCTGTCGAGGGTGTCCATTTTCATGAAAAATTATGGCACTTGTTGCAAGTGCTGCCACAATTTCATCCGACGACCGCACTTTTAGCGTTAGTAGCACTATTTATTGTTTTGTATAGTTCCCACATCCCCGGTTTGAAACGCATTCCAGGGCCATTGGTTGCTTTGCTGTTGATCAGCATTGTCCAGTTTATCTTTCAATTTGATGGTGTCAGAACCATTGGCACCGCTTTTGGTGGTATTCCACAGGGCTTGCCTGAATTTAAACTGCCGAGTGTGAGCTGGACCAAGATCATCGAATTAATTGGTCCAGCATTTACCATCGCAATGTTAGGCGCAATTGAATCGCTATTATCGGCGGTGGTAGCTGATGGTATGGCAGGTACGCGCCACAACTCCAATCAAGAGTTGGTCGGGCAGGGTATCGCCAATATTGCTGCGCCACTGTTTGGTGGATTTGCTGCGACTGGAGCGATTGCGCGTACTGCCACCAATATCCGTAACGGCGCAACCAGCCCACTGTCTGGTATTGTCCATTGTCTTACGCTAGTGGTGATTTTATTGGTATTGGCGCCTTTGGCAGTGCATATTCCGTTGGCGGTGCTGTCTGCCATTCTGTTTGTGGTGGCTTGGAATATGAGCGAAGCCAAGCGTTTTATTAAAATGATCAAGCGTGCGCCGAAAAGCGATGTAGCGATTTTGCTGATTACCTTCGGTTTAACGGTGTTTGCCGATTTAGTGGTAGCGGTAAACATCGGCGTGATCCTTGCTACGCTGCTATTTTTGCGGCGCATGGCAGGCAGCGTGGAAGTCAAGCGGGTATCACAAGCAGATCTATTGGCTCATACCGGCGAAGAGGCGCTGCCAGAAGAGTTGTTGGTTTTCACCGTGGACGGGCCTTTTTTCTTTGGTGCGGTCGAAAACTTTGATCGTGCCCTTGCCGACAGTCAGACCTATCCGAAATATTTGATTATCCGCCTAAAATGGGTGCCTTTCATTGATATGACCGGCATTCAGAGTTTGGAGAATGTGATCTGCAATTTGCAGCGACAAGGTGTTAGCGTAATGTTATCCGGCGCAAATTATAGTGTTACCCAGAAATTACGCCGCGGCGGCATTATTCAACTGATCGGCGAACATAATATGTTTAAACTGTTTGACGATGCGTTGCGCACTGCACAAAGCGAGCTAAAACAGCTTGAGGATAGTCAGCAATAAATAGCCCAGTGCGGTTTTGACCGCACTTTGCCAGCTCAAATATCATAAATTCATATTCTGAAACAGATTCAAATTATCCGGAATCAAAAACACGGTTTCTCCCAGTTGGTATTGCTGCTGTTGGAACTGGGCTTGGGTCAATAGTACCTCAATTGGCTGTTGGCTTTGGCTGCTGTGGATCTCCACTCGGGTTAAAAAACCGATATTGTAGATGTGGCTGATTTCGCCTTTTGCCAACGCATTTTTGCTGTGGCGTGATAATGTCAATTCATACGGACGTACATAAGCCGTGGTTGAGCCGTGGTTGTGGTTTGGTTTGCCGTTGGCTTTTATTTGATGTATAAACTCGCCGATAATTAACTGATCTTGTTGTAAATGTCCGTGAAATACATTGTTATCGCCGACGAATTCAGTCACAAATTCGGTTTGCGGCGCATAGTAAATATTCCGTGGCAGATCCACTTGTTCGACTCTACCTTGATTCATCACTACCACCCGATCCGAGACTTCTAGCGCTTCTTCTTGATCGTGGGTAACGAAAACGGTGGTAATATTCAATTCGTGTTGCAGCGTGCGCAGCCAGCGGCGCAAGGTTTTACGTACTTGAGCATCGAGTGCGCCGAACGGTTCATCCAGTAGTAATACTTCAGGCTTCACCGCCAACGCACGTGCCAACGCGATCCGTTGTCGCTGCCCGCCGGAGAGTTGATCGGGATACGATGGTGCCAAATGTTCCAATTTCACCAATTGCAACAGTTTGAACACCCGATCTGCGATCTCGGTTTTACTCGGACGAATACGGCGTGGCTGCACTTGTAAACCAAATGCCACATTATCAAAAATTGTCATCTGGCGAAACAGTGCGTAATGTTGAAACACGAAGCCAACCTTACGTTGTGCAGCGCTCAGATCCGTCACCTTGCGCTCGTCAAACCAAATCTCGCCCGAATCGGCAAAATCCAAACCGGCGATAATCCGTAATAGTGATGTTTTGCCGCAGCCGCTCGGACCGAGCAGGGCGGTCAACTCCCCTTGTTTCAATTCCAGATTAATCTGTTTTAATGCAGTGAAATTGCCAAAGTTTTTATTCAGATTTTTTATAATCACAGACATAAAACGCCTCTTTCTTGTTTAAACTCAATGCTAGACCGCACTTTTGTCACCAAATTCGGTGCTCACATAATCGCTCAATACTGTATCGCTCAATACTGTGGGTTGTTGCTGTTTTTGGGTTTGCAGATAGCCGACCAGATTTTGCAGCAACAGTGTCAATATTGCGATCAACGCCAATAAACTGGCGCAAGCAAAAGCCGCAGTAAATTGATATTCGTTATAGAGAATCTCAACGTGCAACGGAATGGTATTGGTTTGGTTGCGGATATGCCCGGAGACCACGCTGACTGCCCCGAATTCGCCCATCGCCCGTGCATTGGCGAGAATGGCGCCATAGAGTAGCGGCCATTTGATTTTCGGCAGCGTGACTCGGAAAAAAATCGCCCAAAATGAGGCGCCTAATGTGAGTGCGGCTTGCTCTTCACTGTTGCCTAAGCTTTTTAGCGTCGGCAGCAGTGATTTCACCACCAAGGGAAAGGTGACGAACAGGGTCGCCAACACGATGCCCGGTAAGGCGAAAATCACTTCGATGTCGTTGGCGTCCAGCCATGCGCCGAATAAACCGTTTATCCCAAACAGCAACACCAACATTAAACCCGCCACCACTGGCGAAACCGATAGCGGTAAGTCAATCAACGTGCTGAGAAGATTCTTACCTTTAAAATCAAAATTGCTGAGCAACCACGCCATCACTAAGCCGAAAAACAGATTGATGGGGAGTGAAATCAATGCGACCAGCAAGGTCAATTTAACCGCACTCCAGGCTTCGGTTTCCTGCAGTGCGAGTAAAAAGGTTGTCAAACCTGTGGCTAAGGCTTGATAAAAAATCGCCAACAGCGGCACGACCAACAGCAGGGTTAAAAACAGCAGGCTAATGCCAATCAACAACCAGCGCCAATAGCGGCTTTCTTGATATTGTGGATGAATCATCTTGACCTCGTTATTTACTGAGTGTGTGACGGTTGAGATACCACTGCCACAAATTGACGGCAAGCAGCAACAAAAAGGCAAGTAGCAACATCAAAAATGCCACCGCTGCTGCCCCTTGTATATCGTAAATATCCAATTTTGACATAATAATCAGCGGTGCAATTTCCGAGACTAATGGAAGATTGCCGGCGATAAAAATCACCGAACCGTATTCGCCCAACGAGCGTGCCAAGCTCATCCCCGCCCCGCCGATCAATGCCGGATAAAGTGCGGGTAAGATCACACGGCGCACAATAGTAAATCGATCCGCCCCTAAAGTAGTTGCCGCCTCTTCCAGCGAACTGTCCAATTCACTCAACAGCGGTTGTACCGCACGTACAATAAACGGAAAACTGACGAAGACCAACGCAATGGCAATGCCGAGTGGCGTGAAGGCGATTTTGATACCAAGCGGAGTAAACAGCTGCCCAAATAAACCGTTCGGCGCATATAAACTGGCCAGCACAATGCCGGCAACGGCGGTAGGCAACGCAAACGGCAGATCGATCAGCGCATTGAGCAGCGCTTTGCCTTTGAATTGATAGCGCACCAACACCCAGGCGACGATCGTGCCGAAAACCAGATTCAGCATGGTGGCAAACAGTGCCAGCTTTAATGACAACCCAATCGAGGCAAGCACCCGTTGATTGGTTACGGTTTGCCAAAATTGATGCCACTCCAATTGAAGAGTGGTTAGCAACAACATCACAAACGGCAAAATGACCATGCCGCCGACCCACAACAGGGTGATCGTCAAACTGCTTTTAAAACCGGGCAATACCGCACTTGTCTTCAACCATTTCATGTCGTTATCCATTTATTCAGAATCTTATGGCGTATCACTATGGCGGAGCAAAAAGCGATAAGCAAAGAACATAAAATTCTCATTTATTACTAAAAAGAATAACAAGTTGCAAAAATAAGCGGTTTAGTTCTTATAGTCTAAAACTAACTAATTTATAACTTTTTATTATTTTTCGGCATAAACGAATTATTTTATAACTATCCTCCATAGTCATCCGCCGAACGCCGTGTCGGTTCAGTCAATTGAAAATGGTCTTAGGATATGAAAAAAGCAGCAAAAACAACAAAATGGCAGGTTCTACTGGCAAGCGTACTGAGCTTTAGCGCTGTGGCTGATGACACCATTTTAGTGGTGTCTTATGATGTGATTCGCGACTACTACAAACAATACAATCCGCTATATATCCAAGCCTATCAACAACAGCATCGGATGACTTTGAATATTGCGCAATCGTTCGGTGGCGCGAGCAAACAGGCGATTGCGGTGTGCAACGGTTTGCCCGCCGATGTGGTGACGCTCAATCAGCAAAATGATGTCGATCTGCTGGCAAAGAGCGGTTTGGTCGATCCGGACTGGCAACAGCGCTACCCGAATCAAGCGATTCCGTTCAGCAGCGTCACCGTGTTTCTGGTACGCAAGGGCAATCCGAAACAGATTCACGATTGGGATGATCTGGCGCGGCAAGAGGTGAGCGTCATTTTTGCCAACCCGAAAACTTCCGGCAACGGGCGTTATGCCTATCTGTCGGCGTTTGGCTATGCCAAACAGCAGTATCGCACCGAAGCGCAAACCCACGACTTTATGCGTAAGCTGCTAAAAAATATTCCGATATTTGATGCCGGCGCACGCGCCGCCAGTATCACCTTTACCCAACGTCAAATCGGCGATGTGTTGGTCACCCCGGAAAATGAAGCCGGATTGGCAGCCCACGCATTCGGTGCCGATCAATTTGAAGTGGTGTATCCGAGTTACAGCGCAAATGTCGATGTGTTTGTGGCGGAAGTGACAAAAAATACCGCACGCCATCACAACAGCCAAACAGCACGGGATTTTATTGCCTCCTTATGGCAGGAGCGTGCACAGCGAGTGGCGGCAGAGAATTATTTCCGTCCGAGTAATCCGACGATTTTGAACGAATACCAAGTGCGTTTTCCGCCACTGCAAACCTTCAATATCAATCAAGTGTTTGGCGATTGGGCGACGATCAACCAACAACATTTTGCTGACGGCGCCTTGTTCGATCAGCTCTATTTAAGCCAATAGTGGGAAGCATAACATGAACTATTTACCGATTTTCGTCGATTTAAAACAGCGTCCGGTGTTAGTGGTCGGTGGCGGACACATTGCTGAACGCAAAATTGCTGCGTTGTTAAAAGCCAAAGCCAAAGTGCGGGTGGTGGCACGCACGCTGAACCGCACTTTGCAGCAATGGGCTAGCCAACAACAGCTGGAATGGCTGGCACAGCAATTTGACCCGCAGCAAGTGCAGTCAGTCTATTTGGTGATTGCTGCGACCAATGATAACGAATTGAACCAACAGGTTTTTTTGGCGGCAGAAAATGCACAACGCTTGGTGAATGTGGTCGATGATCAACCGCATTGCAGCTATATTTTTCCGTCGATTATCGACCGTAGCCCGATTCAAATCGCCATTTCCAGCGGCGGCACAGCGCCGGTGTTGGCACGTTTATTACGCGAAAAATTGGAGGCCTTGTTGCCGCAGAATTTAAGCGCAATGGCGCAGATTTCAGGGCGCTGGCGTGAAAAAGTCAAAGTGCGGTTGGCGCAGCTGACCCAACGGCGCCGTTTCTGGGAAAAATTGTTTAATCACCCAACTTTTCAGCGTTTAACCGAAAATCAGCAACTTTCGCAAGCAGAACAGCTGTTGCAACGGCAACTCAATCAAGACTATCCGATTATCGGTGAAGTCGCATTAGTTGGCGCAGGTCCAGGCGATGCCGGTTTATTGACCTTGAAAGGCTTGCAAGCCATTCAGCAGGCGGATGTAGTATTGTATGACGCTTTGGTTTCTGATCAGGTGTTGGAATTGGTGCGGCGTGATGCAGACAAAGTGTTTGTTGGCAAACGTGCTGCCAAACACAGCGTGGCGCAACAAGATACTAATCAATTATTAGTGGATTACGCCCAACAAGGCAAACGTGTGGTGCGTTTGAAAGGGGGTGATCCGTTTGTGTTCGGGCGGGGTGGCGAGGAGCTGGAAGTATTGAAAGCGCACAAGATTCCATTCAGCGTGGTGCCGGGGATTACCGCAGCTTTGGGGGCAACGGCTTACGCCGGGATTCCGCTGACTCACCGCGATTATGCGCAAACGGCGATGTTCATCACCGGACATTGCCAGCCGGACGGCAACAAGCTGAGTTGGCAAACATTGGCGCAAGGCAAGCAAACACTGGTGGTGTATATGGGCACGATTAAAGCGGCGGAATTAAGCCGTCAGTTACAGGCGCACGGGCGCAGTGCAAATACACCGGTTGCGGTGATCAGCAACGGCACTTTAGCGAATCAAACGATTCAAACCGGCGAATTACATCAGTTGGCGGCGTTAGCCGAACATGCGCCGAAACCGGCATTGATTGTGATCGGTGAAGTGGTGGCGCTGCAACCGCACTTGACATGGTTTGGCGAAGCGGCACAGCAGTTTGTGCTGACCGAACCGCAACTGTTTCAGCCGAACAACGAACTTCAATCGTTTGAACCATTAAAGAAAATCGCCTGAGCAAGCGGTGAAAGGAATCCTTATGTTTAAACCGAATTTATGGCAAATCCCGACGATTCCACACGACGTACAACAGCAATTGGCGCACAAAAGCGAGATCTTGATCGAACGATTAAAGCAGATTGCCGAACGGCATCAAGCCGCAAAATTTGCCAGCAGTCTGGCGGTGGAAGATATGCTGATCACCGATTTAATTGTCAAGTGCGGTATCCGAATCGAGGTGTTTACTTTGAATACCGGACGCTTAAATCCAGAAACTTTAGCGCTGCTCGAACAGGTCGAGCAACACTATCCGACACTGACTTTACAGCGCTATTTTCCACAGGCGGCAGCGGTGCAGGCGTATGTTCATACCCAAGGGAAAAATGCATTTTATGATGGGGTGGAACAGCGCCAGCAGTGCTGTTTTATCCGCAAAGTGGAGCCGCTTAACCGCGCGTTACAAGCAGCAGATGCGTGGTTGAGCGGACAGCGACGCGAGCAATCGCTCACACGCACAGAATTGCCGTTCAGCGAACGGGATCAGGCACGCAGAATCGCTAAATATAACCCGATTTTCGATTGGTCGGAACGGGACGTGTGGGCGTATATCCTGCGCCACCAAGTGCCGTACAACCGCTTATATCAGCAAGGTTATCCGAGCATCGGCTGCGAGCCTTGCACCCGAGCGGTAAAAGTCGACGAGGATATTCGTGCCGGACGCTGGTGGTGGGAGAATAAAGACAGTAAAGAGTGTGGTTTGCACACCCAGTCAGTCTGAATCACAAACAAAAGAATAAAAGGAAAATACTATGACAAACACTGCACAACCATTACAAGACGGCCATCTGGATTGGCTAGAGGCGGAGTCGATTCATATTATCCGTGAAGTGGTCGCCGAATGTGAAAAACCGGCGCTGCTGTTTTCCGGCGGAAAAGATTCGGTAGTGCTGTTGGCATTGGCACGCAAAGCCTTTCAACTGCAAGGACGTGAATTGAATTTGCCGTTTCCGCTGGTGCATATCGACACCGGACACAACTATCCGGAAGTGATCGCCTTTCGCGATCAACAGGTGGCGAAGCTCAACGCTACGCTGATAGTCGGGCATGTCGAAGACTCGATCAATAAAGGTACGGTGGTGTTGCGCAAAGAAACCGATTCACGCAATGCGGCGCAAGCGGTGACGCTGTTGGAAACCATCGAAGAGCACGGCTTCAGCGCCTTGATGGGCGGGGCACGTCGTGATGAAGAGAAAGCGCGCGCCAAAGAGCGGATCTTCTCGTTGCGTGACGAATTCGGGCAGTGGGATCCGAAAGCACAGCGCCCCGAATTATGGTCGTTGTATAACGCCAAATTGCACAAAGGCGAAAATATGCGGGTGTTCCCGATCTCCAACTGGACGGAGCTGGATATATGGCAATATATCGCCCGTGAAAAATTGGAATTGCCGTCGATTTATTACGCCCATCAACGGGAAGTGGTGCGCAAAAAAGGTTTATTGGTGCCGGTGACAGCGATCACCCCCAAAGCTGCCAACGACAGCAGCGAAGTGTTGTCGGTGCGTTTTCGCACCGTCGGCGACATCAGCTGCACCTGCCCGGTCGCCAGCACTGCCGCCACCGCACTTGAGATTATCCAAGAAACGGCAGTGGTTGAAATCTCGGAACGCAGCGCCACTCGTTTAGACGATCAGGTGAGTGAGGCGGCGATGGAGCAGCGCAAAAAACAAGGGTATTTTTAAGTCTGAAATAAGACGATAACGGTGGTAAATACTCAATGAAATACCGCATTTTATTGATAAAAAAGCCTTTTCCCCGTCATTTTGCCTTGAGCGGTTTCGTGAATTTCAAGTTTGATTTGTACTGTTCGAGCGTAGCGAGTTTACAAATCGAACGTAGAAATTAGAAATAAGCGAAACATCAGCAAAATTTTCGGGGCGTGTTTCTTTTGCTTATCTTTTCTTTGCACGAGCACAAAAGTGATCACTTTTGAGCGTTGTCTTTGACAACGACCCGAAGGGTGAACAAAATCGTTCATGATTTTGTGAATCAAGAAAAGTAAGTCGCCATCGGCGAAACACGATAGAGATAAATCGCTTGCTGAGAATAGAGAATAACAATCAGATTGGTCAAAATAAATACAAGGAATACAACCATGAGCAATTTCAACCCTAATGTAACTAAGTATGCACCGTTGCGTTTTATCACCGCCGGCAGTGTGGATGACGGTAAAAGCACCTTAATCGGACGGTTGCTGTACGACAGCAAAGCGCTGCTCAGCGACCAATTACTGAGCTTGGACAAATCCAAAAATAGCGCTGAAGTGATCGATTTCTCGATCCTCACCGACGGCTTGCAAGCCGAGCGTGAGCAGGGCATCACCATTGACGTTGCCTACCGCTATTTCTCCACCGCCAAACGCAAATTTATTATCGCCGACACCCCGGGGCACGAGCAATATACCCGTAACATGGTGACCGGCGCCTCAACCGCCAATGCGGCGGTGGTGCTGATCGATGCCTCGCAACTGGACTTCAAACAAACGCCATTACAGTTGCTGCCGCAAACCAAACGCCATTCTGCGATTCTGAAACATCTCAATTGTCCGCATATTTTGGTGGCGGTGAATAAAATGGATTTGCTGGGTTTTGAACAGGCAAAATTCGAGGCGATTTGTGCCGCATACCGCACGTTGGCACAGCAATTGGGGCTGAAACACGATCTGCATTTTGTGCCGGTTTCTGCGTTGCAGGGCGATAACATTGTGCATGCCAGCGATAACACCGCTTGGTACCAAGGAAAACCGCTGTTAAGTATTTTGGAGGCGTTGCCAAGTTATGAACATGTCGCCCTTGATGCCCGGCATTTCCATTTTCCGGTGCAGTTGGTGCTGCGTTTGGACAGCGATAAGCAAGATGACTTCCGCGGCTATCAGGGACGGATCGAGTCCGGCAGCGTCAAACTCGGCGACCCGGTGCGGATCGAACCGGCTGGGCGCATGAGTACGGTGAGCGAAATTTTCAGCCCGAACGGATCGGTTGCAACCGCACAAGCCGGAGAACAAGTGACGATCCGCCTGACGGACGATATTGATATTTCGCGCGGCGATACCTTGCTGGCGGTTGACTCAGCCACGCAACCCAGTAAAAAACTACATGCCACACTGTGTTGGTTCGATCAACATCCACTGAATCCGGCGCGCAAATACCTGTTAAAACACAGTACACAAACCGTGTTTGCCAAGATCAACAAGGTCGAGCAGGTGCTGGATGTACACACCTTGAGTAAGGTAAGCGAATCGCACAGCTTGAATATGAATGATTTAGGGGAAGTGCAACTCAGCTTACAAAAACCGATTTGCTGCACCCGTTATCAGGACAATATCGCCACCGGCTCGTTTATTTTGATTGATGAAGCGACTTATCACACGGTGGCGGCAGGTATGATTTTAGATTTTGCATAATATTGCGTTTGTGGGGATAAGATGACGATTGAAAAAATAACGAATTTAACACTGCCGCCGGAACTCAGCAGCAGCCTTGCCACGCTGGATGCGTTGCAGTTGGCATGGCTGTCCGGCTATTGTTGGAGCGAAGCACAAAACAGACAAGGCGGGCAAAGTGCGGTTTCACAAGCAGCTGGTGCGCTACCAACCGCACTTCAGCCATCACTTCAGCCGTTGCAGGTGACGATTATTTCTGCCTCGCAAACCGGCAATGCACGCAAAGTGGCGGAGCAGTTAAAAACCAAACTGGTGGCAAACGGTGTCGAGGTCAAACAGGTTGCGGCGGCGGATTACAAACCGAAAAATCTTGCCGACGAAAAATACCTGTTGCTAGTCACTTCTACCCAAGGCGACGGGGAGCCGCCGGAAGAAGCGGTCAGCCTGCATAAATATCTGTTCGGCAAAAAAGCACCAAATTTGAGTAATACCGAATTTGCAGTGTTGGGGTTGGGCGACAGCTCCTATCCAGATTTCTGTCAGGCAGGTAAAGATTTTGATGCTAAGTTGGCAGAGTTGGGTGGAAAACGGCTGTTAGAACGGCAGGATTGCGATCTGGATTATCAAGCGATCGCCGACAGTTGGATCGAACAGATCAACCGACTGTTACAGCAGATAAATCAAAACCAAACTCAAAACCAAGCCCAAACACAAACCCAAATACAAAATCAAAGTGCGGTTCGCTCAGTTTATAGCAAAGAAAATCCGTTTAGTGCAACCCTAGCGCTACGCCAGAAAATTACCGCACGTGGCTCGGAAAAAGATGTGCGTCATCTGGAAATCGATCTCTCCGGTTCAGGCTTGCACTATCAGCCGGGCGATGCGCTGGGGGTGTGGTTCAACAATGATCCGGCACTGGTGGAAGAGATCTTGCAAGCGGTTTCGCTGCACGGTGAAGAAAAAGTGCGGTTGAACGGGGACGAAGTCAGCATTCGCACTGCATTGCTGCAGTCGTTGGAGATCACCCAGAACACACCGCACTTTGTCAAAGGTTATGCTGATTTAGTGAGTAAGCGTGAACTGAACGAACAGCTGAAAACCGCGGCTGCGATTCAAGATTATATCCAAACTACGCCGATTATCGGCGTGCTGCAAGCCTATCCATTGGCGCTCAGTGCCGAGCAGTTACTTGGTTTGTTGCGACCGTTGACACCACGCTTATATTCAATCGCCTCCGCACAGGACGAAGTGGGCGATGAGGTGCATTTAACCGTGGGGCTGTTGCAATATGCTTATGCCGACAAAACCCGGTTTGGTGCAGCCTCAAGCTATTTGGCACAGCGCCTTGAAGAAGATGGCGAAGTACGCGTATTCATTGAACAGAACGACAACTTCCGCCTACCGCCAGACAACAACACTCCGATTATTATGATTGGATCAGGCACCGGCATTGCGCCGTTCCGCGCCTTTGTGCAGCAACGGGCGGCAACAGAGGCGCAAGGCAAAAACTGGTTGATTTTCGGCAATCAACACTTCACCGACGATTTTCTGTATCAAATTGAATGGCAGACGTTTGCCAAGGAAGGCTATTTACACCAATACAACTTTGCCTGGTCGCGCGATCAAGCCGAAAAAATCTATGTGCAGCACAAAATCCGTGAACAGGCGGAGAGCCTGTGGCAATGGTTACAGCAAGGGGCGCATATTTATGTCTGTGGTGACGCTTCGCGTATGGCGAAAGATGTGGAACAGGCGTTGCTGGAAGTGATTGCCGAACAGGGCGGTTTGAGCATCGAAGATGCCGATGAATATCTGGACCAATTGCGGCAAAACAAACGCTATCAGCGTGATGTGTATTAAGCATTTGAATAGGAGTGAACAATATGAGCGATAAAAAAACAGTAGAAAAGGCAATAGCGTGGAAAACCCAACCGTTAGCCGACAACGAACGCTTAAAGGGCGACAGCGACTATTTGCACGGCACGATTGCCGACGATCTCAACGAACAATTAACCGGCGGTTTCGTGAAGGATAACTTTCAGCTAATCCGTTTTCACGGCATGTATGAACAGGATGACCGCGATATTCGTGCCGAACGCTTGCAGCAAAAATTAGAGCCGAATAAAAACGTGATGCTGCGCTGTCGCTTGCCGGGTGGTATTATTGCGCCGAAACAGTGGTTGGGAATTGATGAATTCGCTACTGAACACACCAATTACGGCAGTATCCGCTTAACCAATCGCCAAACGTTTCAGTTTCACGGCGTGTTGAAACAGAATATCAAGCCGATGCACCAATGGTTGCACCATTTGGGATTGGATTCGATTGCCACTGCCGGAGACGTCAATCGCAACGTGCTGTGCACCTCAAATCCGGTGGAGAGTGAACTGCATCGTGAAGCTTACGAATGGGCGAAAAAAATCTCCGAGCATCTATTGCCGAAAACCACCGCTTATGCCGATATTTGGTTGGGCGGCGAAAAAGTGTTTACCACCGAACTGTCCAAACCGCTGTTGAAAGAATCGAGTGATAAAACCGAGCCGGTGTTGGGCAAAAATTACCTGCCGCGTAAATTCAAAACCACTGTTGTGATTCCGCCGCATAACGATGTCGATCTGCACGCCAACGATCTGAATTTTGTTGCCATCGGCGAAAACGGCAAATTGGTTGGTTTTAATGTGTTGATCGGTGGCGGTTTGTCGATGGAACATGGCAATCCCCAAACCTATCCGAATACAGCGAGAGAGCTAGGTTTTGTCGGCTTGGAAAACGTGTTGGCTTGTGCCGAGGCTGTGGTCACGACGCAACGTGATTGGGGCAACCGCAGCGACCGCAAAAATGCCAAATTGCGTTACACCCTTGAACGGGTCGGAATGGATACTTTCAGCACTGAAATCGAACAGCGTATGGGAGTGCAGCTGCAAGCGATTCGCCCGTATCATTTTGACGAACGTGGCGATCGGATCGGCTGGGTACAAGGGGAAGACCAAAAATGGCATTTGACTCTGTTTATCGAAAACGGACGTTTGCTTGATTTCCCCAACCGCCCGTTAAAGCGCGGTATGCGTGAAATTGCTAAGATTCACCAAGGTGATTTCCGACTGACAGCGAATCAAAATTTGATTGTTGCCGGCGTTGCCGCTCGTGATAAAGCCAATATTGAAAAAATCGCCCGGCAATATAAGCTGATCGACGACAGCATAACGCCACAACGGGAAAACAGTATGGCGTGCGTCTCTTTACCGACCTGCCCGTTGGCGATGGCGGAAGCCGAGCGTTTCTTACCGCACTTTATTGATCAAATAGACACTTTAATGCAAAAACACGGTGTGGCGGACGAGCATATTGTGTTGCGAGTCACCGGCTGCCCGAACGGCTGCGGACGAGCGATGTTGGCGGAAATCGGTTTGGTCGGTAAAGCTATAGGGCGTTATAACCTGCACGTCGGTGGCAACCGAGCCGGCACTCGTATCCCACGCCTGTTTAAAGAAAATATCACCGAAGCGGAAATTCTGGGGATACTCGACAACTGGATTGGAGACTGGGTACAAAATCGCCAACATAATGAAAGTTTTGGCGATTTCGCGATCCGCAGCGGCATCAGCAAACCAGTGATCAATGCCGCAATTGATTTTTGGGACGTGAGTAAAGTGGCTTAACCGTGGCTTAGTAAACGGTCTATGGAAAGGGCATCAGAGAAAAGCGCCAGTGGTGGCGCTTTAAACTTTGGAGAAATTATTTAATTAATCCCATTACATCTGGGAGGAACAAAGAAATAGATGGAATATAAGTGACTAGGAGTAATACAAAGAAAATAGCAGCAAAAAAAGGAAGGAGTGCTTTAATCACTTGATCAATACTGATATTACTTACCTTACAGCCAGTAAATAGAATTGGCCCGACAGGAGGAGTGATAGTACCAAGTGATAAATTAAATACTAACATGATGCCAAACTGAATTGGGCTCATACCTAGATTAATACAAATAGGCAGAAATATTGGGGTAAATATAAGAACTGCTGGTGTAGGATCCATAAAAGTACCTACAATAAGCAAAATAATATTTATGATAAATAAAATTAAAATTGGGTTGTCCGTAAGAGCTAATAACATATTAGCTATCATTCCCGGAATTTGAGTAAATGCCATAACCCATGACATAATGGATGAGGCTGCTAACATGAAAATAACAATAGCCGACATTTTAGCAGTTTGAAGAAGAATGTCTGGTAATTGTTTCAGGGTTAATGTCCTATAACAGAAACTTAATAACAAAGAATACATTACGGCAATTGCAGACGCTTCTGTAGCAGTAAAAATACCGGCAAGAATTCCGCCGATTACGACGACAATCAAAGAAAGGCTAGGTATAGCACTGAAACTGACTTTAATACATTCACTGAATGTCATATGATGTTTTGTGATATATCCTCGTTTTTTGGCAAACCAACCGGCAATGATCATGACACTGGTGCCCCATAGTATTCCAGGTAAATATCCTGCCATGAATAATGCAGAAACAGATACGCTTCCAGCAACAGTTGCATAAACGATTAGTGTATTGCTTGGGGGAATTAGCATGCCAGTTGGCGCAGATGCTATATTAACTGCAGCACTAAATTTTGGATCATACCCTTCTTTTTGGGCAATAGGTGACATAATACCACCTACGGCAGCTGCAGAAGCAACTCCGGAGCCGCTGATAGCTCCAAATAACATATTTGATACGATATTAGTTTGAGCAAGGGAACCAGGAAAAAATCCACTAATAATTTTTGAAAAATTAATAAGTTTTAGGGCAATACCACCGCTATTCATGATATTACCGGCTAATATAAAAAAAGGAATGGCAAGTAAGGCGAAAGAATCTAATCCAACAAAAATACGTTGTGCGGAAGTTACGGTTGCTCCCTGATAAGGAAGGATGACTAGCATGGCAGCAAAAGAAGAAATACCAACGCTAATACTAATTGGTGTTCCAATAATTAAGAAAAAGACTGTTCCAATAAGCATAATTAGAGCAGCAGTTGTTGCAAGATCCATATTACCTCCAATACACTATTTTAATAGTTTTAGATTTCTATAAAGGCTCAGTTCATTATAAATAAAATAGAATATAATTAATGCTCCACTTAATGGAATCGCAGAATATATAATTCCCATAGGAATTTGAAGTGCTGAGTCTAATTGCCACATTTGTCTAATAGTAGAGTTGTACCCACCAAGTATCATAATGCTAATAGCAAATGTTGCAATAGCTATTTCTGATATCATATCAAAAATAATCTGTGCCTTTTGAGAAAATTTATGTTTTATATAAGCAATATACATATGTTCTCTTAATCCGAAGACATATGCTCCTCCAAATAAAATTAGCCACACAAATAGATATCTAGATAGTAC
>NZ_VDHF01000021.1:0-2017 GCF_006228025.1 Testudinibacter crocodili | reverse complement strand
TGTATCAGATGTGTTGTTATATAAAACACATAAGCATAAACCATTAGTTATCAAGGGAAATTTAAAAACAAGGACATAACATCAAGGTGAACCATAGTCTACCTTGATGTTTCCCCACGCTGGCGCAAGCGTCCCGCTTGTGCCAATAACGATAAAACACTTTACAATAAGCCAACTATTGCAGAAGATAACTTTTTTGTAATTTTGTAGGCAAGGCGTAAACTTACCCTAAAAAGGCACAAGCTAAAATCAGAGATTTCTGTCATCATCATCTTGATGGAGGAAATCATGAAACGTTCAAAATTTACAGAAACTCAGATAGTGAGCATTTTAAAATTAGCTGAGCAAGGTGCCAAAGTAACCGATATTTGTCGGGAGTACGGCATTAGCAGTGCAACGTATTACCAGTGGAAAAGCAAGTACGGTGGCTTAGAGGCGTCTGATTTAAAACACTTACGCGATATAGAGGCAGAAAATGCAAAGCTAAAGAAAATGTACGCTGAGTTAGCGTTGGAAAATGCAGCGATCAAGGATTTGCTGGGAAAGCTTTAACGCCGGAGCGACGACGAGAAGCGGCTCAGCACTTGGTTGAGCAGGGTTTACTCTCGATTTCCAAAGCGTGTCGTTTGACACGCCTTTCTCGTCGCAGTTGGTACCGGCCTGACCCAAGTCAGCCGCGTCTTGAACGGGATCAGCCGATTATTGATGCCCTCAATGCGATTATTCAGGAGCCAACGCATACTCGTTGGGGCTTCTGGAAATGTTTTTATCGACTGAGATTGGATGGTCAAGTCTGGAATTTTAAGCGAGTATGGCGTATTTACTGTGCAATGAATTTAAATCAAAAACGTCGTACTAAAAAGCGGTTAGCAGAACGAAAGCCCGCTCCTTTAGCGGTTCCTGCCGAATCGAATTATAGTTGGTCCTTTGACTTTATGAGTGATGCACTTTATAACGGTACACGTTTCAGAGTACTGAATATCATTGATGAAGGCATCAGGGAAGCCTTAGATATCGTGGTTGATACCTCGCTACCAGCAACCAGAGTGGTGAGAACCTTGGAGCAGCTTAAAGCAGAAAAAGGGCTGCCTAAAATGATTCGTGTGGATAATGGCAGTGAAATGACCTCACATGTCTTTATTGATTGGTGTGAAGCGAATAACATCACGCTTTGTTATATTGAGCCTGGCAAACCGAACCAAAACGCCTATATAGAGCGATTTAATCGTAGCTATCGCACAGAAGTTCTAGACCCGCATTTGTTCTCCTCGTTAGCTCAAGTGCGGGAGCTCAGTTGGGCTTGGATGTTAAGTTATAACGAGGAACGACCCCATGAATCACTGGGGAATTTACCCCCTAGTGAATTTAAACGACAGTTAGCAGCAGAAGTCTCTAGTTATGAACTGTGCGCTTGACGGTAAGCTTACGAAGGCACGAGCAAGATGCTCGCGCCAGCGGGGGTAAAAGATTTAAAAAATGCAAAATCTAAAACACACGCAAAGAAAATAATAGCAAAACATCATAAAGCTCATATGAGATTAGATTGTAAATAAAATAGAAATTATGAATAAAATTAAAGTTTGGATTGGTGCCTTCAATGGCAGCGAAGATGATTACCTCAGTTATTTTGATGAGGACAATTGTAAATTCTGTTCTGATATAGAAGAAGAATATGACCCTGATTTCATAGGTATAATTCCACTTTTTAGTGAAATAGTAAGTGTTGAAGAATTAGCAAAGAAAACTCCTCTTGGAGCAGGTAGTAGAGATTTGTTAGTCCACGATTGTTTATCATTAGGTATAAGAGAGGGAAACGCCGTTTTGTTTTATTCTGGCGATACAAGAGAAATAGAACAGGCCGAGGTTTTTAATCAACTCAAATATATTGGAGAATATACGCCATAATAAGGTTAAGTATCAGATGTGTTGTTTTTAAAATAAGCGCTTGAAAATCAAGAAAATAAAGGTGGGCGATAGCTCCCCTACGTTGGCGCAAGCGTCCCGCTTGTGCCAATAA
>NZ_VDHF01000020.1:0-22691 GCF_006228025.1 Testudinibacter crocodili | reverse complement strand
GCTCATAATGGACTAACTAAACATCATAAGATTATGTTTATTAAAGATTTTTTAAATAAAAAAGGTTGCTAATTATTAATAAATTTAAATATTAGCAACCATTTTGTCTACTATGCCTCTTTGTCAATAATCTAGGGCGGATGCAATCCGCCCCTTGTATCTACGGCTGATTAATCTCTTTTTCAATGATCTGAATTCATCTTGTCGATGGAATAAGGCATTATTGTCACTGCCACAGCGTTATTTCTGGCTGTTGTTATAATATTGATACGCCTCGTCAATCGAAGCAAAATTGTGCATATGCCCTGCTTCTAACACCGCCGCATTATCACAATATTCGCGCACTGCTGCTGGGCTGTGCGATACCAAAATGATCGAACGATCTTTACGTTTTTCAAACAGTTCATGTTTACATTTAGCCGAAAAACGGGAATCGCCTACTGCAATCACTTCGTCGATCAAATAACAATCAAATTCTACCGACAGCGATAACGCAAACGCCAAACGGGCTTTCATGCCTGAAGAGTATTTTTTGACCGGTTCATACAGATAGTCGCCCAATTCGGAAAATTCTTCGGTAAAACGTTTGACATAATCAATATCGACATCATAGATGCGGCAAATAAAGCGCAAATTATCCATGCCGGTCAAACTGCCCTGAAAAGCACCGCTAAACGCCAACGGCCAAGAGATACTCATGCTACGATCAATCGTGCCGCTGGTGGGTGGCTCAACGCCACTGATTAAACGAATCAGGGTCGATTTGCCTGCACCGTTGCGCCCCAAGATCCCAATTTTTTCGCCTTTTTGCAGCTCGAAGTTGATATTGTGTAGCACAGGTCGCCAACCACTACGGGTTAAATACCGCTTACTGACGTTCTGAACACTAATCATGACGGTTCGATTCCTTCACTAAAGTTTTTCACCATGAGCAAACCTATCAAAAGCATCGCCAAATTACAGACTAAAATGTACCAAGGATTTTCATAAGTGACTACACTGGAACCAAAATAACCATGACGAAACATTTCTGTACCGTGGATCATCGGAATCCATAACACATATTTATGTGCCTGCACCGGTAGTGTATGTACAAAAAAGAAGGCTCCAGATAGCGGCAACATCACAAAACTCAAGGTTCCCCAAATTTTACCAAACGGCTCTATATGATATGCAATAGAACAGATGATGAAACCTAGCCCAGCGGCAAACATCGCCATCAACATCCACGCTAATAGCATATAAAAAATATCTTGTGGCGGTTCAATCCAATTAATTGCAATTAGAATTGCCATAATCGTAATTTGTGCAATCGTTGCTCCGGCTACTTCTAGCAACATTCGGGAAATCAGAGTATCCAGCACCCTAACATTACGGTGATAAAGTAGGCTAATATTGCCTGAAATCGCACCAATCGAGCGATTTGATGCATTACGCCACATCATTGCCATTGGATAACCAGTAATCACAAAAGCAATAATATTTAAGGTTGAAATACGATCTGCTCGTAGAAATTTCCATAACAACACGATCACCAGTGTTAACAATAGTGGTTCGACAAACAACCATAAAAAACCAATATTTCTACGCCCATAACGAGTGATGATTTCACGCATCAATAAAGCGCCAATCACCCTTTTTTGAATGGAGCAGGATTGTCGAAACGTAGTTTGATCACCGTATTGCATCAGTTTTTATGCTCTCTCACACTGGCTAACATCAGGCTTAATACCCCATACAACATTAAACCAATAATTAACGTGGCAAAAATATTGTAGATTCGATACGGTTCTAAGGCTAAATCCGGTTTACTCGGTTGATTGATGACTTCCAAATAAAGTTGCTGACGATCGGCCTCGCCTTTGGCATTTTGTAGAGAGGTGATCGAGGTCGTCAGCTGTTGTTGCGCCAAGGTATTGCTCAATACCAAACGTTGATATTCTGCCGTTTGATTGGCAATGGAATCTCCACCGCCAAAAATGGTTTGAATTTGCTGTTGAATTTCAGAACGAATACTCTTTTCGCGTGCCTGCAAGGTTCTAACCTGTGGGTTTTGTGGTGAGATCGCTCGCACTTGATCCAACTGTGTTTGAATATTGATCAATTCATCTTGCAATTTTGAGATCAAGGCCAACTGCACTTCCGATTGCGCCTGCAAATCAAAAATTCCGTTCTTAATACGATACTCACTCAATGCCGTTGCTGATTCTGTCACCCGCTGTTCCGCCTCTTTTACGGATTGCTCAGCAAAAATAATGGTATCACGTCTAGCTCGCTCATTCAGGCGATTAATCAGGGTTTCGCCTAAACTCAATAACTCAGCATTAATTTTTTGCCCATCTTCAGCATTAAAAGCCCGAATCGTTAGAGTTGCAATACCAGAAGCTGTATCTAAACTAACCGATTCTCGTTTTTGAAAATAGCGATAAAAAGCCTCTTTTTCATCGCTTAAACCAAATGGATTAAAACGACTGAATAGATCGCCCTGTGTTTCATAAAATTGCCGAACCGGCAACACCGCTTCCAATTGCTCCAATGCACTACGCGAGCGCATAAATTCTTGCACAGTATAAGTATCGTCTTGTGAACGAGCAAAACCGACACTCTGTAACAGCGCGCCAACACCACTCAATGAGGCTTGACTGCGTGAAGAACGAACCACAAAACTGGACTCGGAAAGATAGATATCTGACGCCCAGAAAGTGAAATAAAAGATTGAACAAAAGGTTGGAATCAATACCGTCACCCAAAATAACGGATTAAATTTCCGCCAAATGCGTTTAGCTTTAATCGGTTTTAGCACTGGCTTCTCTGCGACTAATGTAGTCTCTGTCATCATATCACCCTATTAATTCGATAAATTATTGACACTGTTAGCCGTGCTGGTGACCGGCGAGGTAATCGAGAAAATAATTCTCAAGAATTTTTGGAATTCCGCTAACGGCGCATTCGAAACATACACAATATCTTTATTTTGAATCGGGAAACGCTGCAACCAAAACAGTGATTTTGGCTCTAACAAATTGAGGCGATACACTGTCGGCACATCCATACCAACACCATAACCACGCCCCTGCCAAGTAGCTTTATCTTGTGCACTCAGCTTCTCAAACGGCAAATAACGGAACACAAACACCCCACGTGGATCAGAACGAGTGTCAATCAACCCGCCCATGCGGCCGATAGCTTCCGCCAACGTCAAACCTTTAGCCGAAAACCGCACTTCACGATTGCTACCCACCGCCCCAAGTGCGGTAAAGCTCAATGGATTATTTAATAACGAAATCACATCGCCAGAACGCAATCGGATATTTTCATTTGGATTAGACGCCAGTCTTTCTAACGAAATGGTTTTGACCTCACTGCCGCGAGTCAACTGCACTGAAATATCATAAGCATTTTCCGTCGCCCCGCCAACAGCCGCCACCGCATCCAACACCCTTTCGCCATGGGCTGTCAGCGGCATACGGACGCTGTTGCCTTGGCGCAACACAGTGACATTGGCCGAATTGTTTTTCACCAAACGCACCATCGCCTGTGGCTGATTCGCCATCGGACTTAAGCGACGCACAATCTCTTTTTGAATCTGCTCCGGTGTTTTGCCTCGCACTGAAATAGCCCCTAAGAATGGAATCGTAATTTTGCCACTCTCACTCACCATCTGCTCCGGCAAACTGGTCAACTGCGCCCCACCGGTTCCACTTTGATTCAGTACCCCACCAAACAATACCGCCGGCGCCGCTTCCCAAATCATCACGTCCAGCGTATCGCCCACATTCACCGCACCGTTATAGCTATTCGCATTGGCAAAATGGCTAAACGACTGCGCCTGCTGCTGGTTGAAAAGTGCGGTAGCGACATTATCCTCCACCTCCACCACTTCCACCGTCGGCAGATTTTCCGTGTTTTGATTTTGCAAATCCATCACCCGACTTTGGCTAGGCCCCGAAGTCGGCATGCTATTACAGGCTGCCAGCGTTAGGCAGCAGAGGGAAAGGGTTAGTTTTTTCATCTTCATCGTTATAATTTCTGCATTGGTATTGTGTGAGATAAATCATGAGACTCAATTTAAGCATAATTGTAGCATTGTATTCCTTAAATTAGCCACAGAAAATCCCTTAGCAAGTAGAGGTTTTATATTCAATTGGGCTCATGTCATTCAGCCACAGTACAATACATCGTATTTGAACAGCAGCTGTAAATGATGCAAGCATTTTAGCATAACGAGTAGCAATGCCGCATCAACGTTTTAAATACAAAAAAGCATTCCCTACAAGATGACAGATGCGATACAGCTCTTTATCATAGCTACGTTGCTGCTTGCGGCGGTTGCTTTTCGGCGAGATAACTGCTTCACACTTTTGCTGGGCTGATTTCTCAATAATCTCATTGCTGTCATAGCCTCTATCTGCCCAACAAGTTCTCAGCGGCAATCCCGTCAATCAAGGCTATTGCCTGCGTGCAATCAGAAACAGTACCTGGCGTAACAATAACTCTGATCGGCATACCATACGCATCCACGACCAAATGTATCTTGGTATTAAGCCCTCTTTTGTAAGTCCCATCGCTTGGTTGTAGCCTTTCGTTCCTGCTGCGTGCAAGTGAACCTTACAGTGTGTGGCATCAATCATCAGCCACTCGAAATCTGATTGGTCAATCATCGCTTCAAGTAAGCTTTCCCACGTAGCATTATTGCGCTAACGAATAAATCACTGGTTCAGCATTTCATTTGCCATATTCGGGCGGTAAATCGCACCACGGAGCACCAGTACGCAATATCCACAATACGGTATTGATAAAAAGGAGATTATCTCGCGCAATGCCGCCCCGTTGTCCCTTTAGTCCGTGTAAATGAGGCTCTAATAAAGCCCAAGCTTGCTCGGATAAGTCGTGGTAGCGCTGGAAGTTGGTCATGAGGAATCCTTAAATAGGATAGATTTATACTAAATATTGATCCTAAATAAGATAACTTAAAACTTGTGCAAACACTATATAGCTCAAAATATAATCAAATTAGGTATTCTTCATATCCGTCAATGCTTTAAACGCATGCGAGGTAAATTCGTAAACTTACCCTAAAAAGGCACAAGCTAAAATCAGAGATTTCTGTCATCATCATCTTGATGGAGGAAATCATGAAACGTTCAAAATTTACAGAAACTCAGATAGTGAACATTTTAAAATTAGCCGAGCAAGGTGCCAAAGTGACCGATATTTGTCGGGAGTACGGCATTAGCATTGCAACGTATTACCAGTGGAAAAGCAAGTACGGTGGCTTAGAGGCGTCCGATTTAAAACGCTTATGCGATATAGAGGCAGAAAATGCAAAGCTAAAGAAAATGTACGCTGAGTTAGCGTTGGAAAATGCAGCGATCAAGGATTTGCTGGGAAAGCTTTAACGCCGGAGCGACGACGAGAAGCGGCTCAACACTTGGTTGAGCAGGGGTTACTCTCGATTTCCAAAGCGTGTCGTTTGACACGCCTTTCTCGTCGCAGTTGGTACCGGCCTGACCCAAGTCTGCTGCGCCTTGAACGGGATCAGCCGATTATTGATGCCCTCAATGCGATTATTCAGGAGCCAACGCATACTCGTTGGGGCTTCTGGAAATGTTTTTATCGATTGAGATTGGATGGTCAAGTCTGGAATTTTAAGCGAGTATGGCGTATTTACTGTGCGATGAATTTAAATCAAAACGTCGTACTAAAAAGCGGTTGCCAGAACGAAAGCCTGCCCCTTTAGCGGTTCCTGCTGAATCGAATTATAGTTGGTCCTTTGACTTTATGAGTGATGCACTTTATAACGGTACACGTTTCAGAGTACTGAATATCATTGATGAAGGCATCAGGGAAGCCTTAGATATCGTGGTTGATACCTCGCTACCAGCAACCAGAGTGGTGAGAACCTTGGAGCAGCTTAAAGCAGAAAAAGGGCTGCCTAAAATGATTCGCATGGATAATGGCAGTGAAATGACCTCACATGTCTTTATTGATTGGTGTGAAGCGAATAACATCACGCTTTGTTATATTGAGCCTGGCAAACCGAACCAAAACGCCTATATAGAGCGATTTAATCGTAGCTATCGCACAGAAGTTCTAGACCCGCATTTGTTCTCCTCGTTAGCTCAAGTGCAGGAGCTAAGTTGGGCTTGGATGTTAAGTTATAACGAGGAACGACGCCATGAATCACTGGGTAATTTCCCCCCTGGGGAATTTACCCCCTAGCGAATTTAAACGACAGTTAGCAGCAGAAGTCTCTAGTTATGAACTGTGCGCTTGACGGTAAGCTTACGGTATTATCTGAACAAGAGATTGATAACTTAGTTGGGATTAATTATACAGGTGCAATTAACGTTGCCATTGCTGCAAAACCTCACTTGGAGCAAACAAATGGAATGTTATTAAATTTCACATCCAGTTCATACACACGAGGACGAGCATATTACTCAATCTATTCATCTTCTAATGCTGCTATAGTTAATTTTACCCAAGCATTGGCCGAAGAGTGGAGGCACTTCAAAATTCGGGTCAATTGCATAAATCCTGAAAGAACAAAAACTCCAATGCGGACAAATAATTTTGGTGCCGAAGATCCCTCACTATTACTTAGTGCCGAAGAAGTTGCTCATACTAGTCTTGCTATGCTACTTAATAATAAAAGTGGTTTAATCATCGATATTAGGAAAGATGGACGGTAACCTTTAACCGGGTATACAGATCAAAGTATGCATTATATTTATATAGATACCAAAATCACTGGCGCCATACAACAATTAATCGGCTATTTTGTTTCCGATATTTTCGATTATCGAGATTTCTTTGTTTATTTCAAAACCTATAAAAAGAATACAGCTCACTTTTCTAAATTACTGGCGGCTTATCATATTCAACATAAAGGTTTTAAAAAAATTTCCGAAGTAAAAATGGACGATGGTAGCATAGTATTTTATCCTTTTAATGCCCAATCCAACTGCCGGATAGTATCCAACCGTAGGCTGGCACATATCTTTGTTACTCACGGAGAAAGCAATAAAGTTTCCTCAGTTAAGCCGATTATCCGCATTTATGACTATGTGATTACGGCTGGGCAAGCCGGTATCGACCGCTTGGTGCGCCATGGTATTTTTACCCCATACGATGTCGAACACAACCGCATTATACCAATGGGAGACACTTTCATAGGGCAAACCGGTTTATCCTCTTCTACCCCTCAACAACATACCATCTTTTACGCACCTACTTGGGAAGGAGGCATTCCATCAGAAAACTATTCCAGCCTTGCTCACCAAGGTTTGCTAATCGATGTTTTAGTGCAAGCAGCCAAACATTATGACCTGCCCTATATTATAATTAAGCCGCATCCCAATACCGGTCACCGTCTGAAAGCGTACAAAGAATACGTCATTCGGCTGGCTGCGGCTTTAAAAGTACAAGGTCTAATTCCAGCAATCTACGCACCGCATCTAGATATTTCTTTCTTCACAAGAATTCGCCTAAAAAGACAAGGCATCAACTTAATAAAAAATTTATCTGTCTACCATGCGGTTGCTGGTTTTTGCGATGTTTCTGCTATAGAGACCCAACTGCTGAATGAAAAAATACCTTACGGCTTGCTATGTAAGCAGGAGCATTTCAGTTATTTACAGTCAGCTGGTATCCTCAAGCTCTACCATGAAAATTTAATCTGCTTCGATCAGCCAGCTCAAAGCAACTACAGTGCTCCCTACCTCTCGCCAGAATTGAGAGCCTATATGATAGACAACACTTTCGAGCAAATTCCTTTTTATTCCAGAATAAAAAAACTGGCAGAGCTTATTCAATAAACACATTATTTTAGTTAAGGAAATCAAAACGATGAAAATCTGGCTATTCGGTACTTACAAATGGCATGGCAACCCCAAGGCATTATTCCTCTACATGACAGCCAATTGCCGTAACACCCACGATTGCTGGTGGATTGCCGATAATAAAGAAGACGCAGATAGCTTGAAAAAGCAAGGAATCGAAAAAATCACTTACAGTAACAGCAGCAAAGCATCGAATCTATTCGCCCGAGCAGACGTTTACGTTACCGAAAATTTTCGTGAAAACTACCCGCAAGAAATACCTGAAGATCTTGTCATCTTCAATACTTGGCACGGAGTGGGGCTCAAACACATCGAGCTGGCTTTAGGTGAGCAATCCGTATTGGCCAATGGCGTGGTACGCAAATACATCAAAAACCATACTTTATATAAAGACAACACCTATTTCCTAGCAACCTCACAAGCCATGGAAGAGCATTTTCTGGAAGAAACCGTGGTCAAGCCCAACCAGATTATCCGTGGTAGCTACCCCAGAAATGTCGTTTACAGCCAAAATATCTCAACCTATGATTTTGCCCAGGTGAGCCATATTGATTTAAGCAAAGCAAATCAAGTCATCTTATTCGCTCCTACCTACCGCATTACTACCATCGAAGGTATATTCCAATACCTGCTGCCAGACTTGGAAGCCATTAAACAGCAGATGCAAGCCCAAAATAACGTCTTTATCATCAAAGTACATCCTTTTATGACCAAAGACGCCTACCACCAGCAAATGCGTACAGCCTACCACAATGACCAGCATATCCTGTTTTGGAATGACGACTACGATATTTACGAAATCTTCAACCAAATCGACATTGCCATCATCGACTATTCCAGCATTTTTTACGACCTGCTGGAAGCCGGTGTCAAACGCTTTGTCCGCTATATTCCCGATTACGAAGAATACATCAGCCATTCCGAATTTATCGGTGACTATTTCAGTCTGACTGCCGGAGAGATTGCCAAAGATTTCAACAGCCTGCTGAACATCCTGAAACACCCTTTGGCCAAATCCTCAGATCTTACCCATATCCAGGATTATTTCTTCTCTTATGCCGATCACGGCAGTATCCGTGAAATGATTGAAGAAATCGACCAAATTCAGGTGGTACACGACACACACAAAGAGCTGCATAGCTTCGACATTTTCGACACCCTGATTCGCCGCAAAAGCATGACCCCCTTCAGCATTTTCTACTACATGCAGAAAATCATGCTGAATGATCACGCCACTACCCTGCCGACATATGTTATCGACAACTGGGTACGGGTGCGTTCACAAGCCGAATATGATATTCGCGATGCCTACGCCAAAACCCAGCTGGAAAGAAACAGCGACAGTCTTGAAATCACTCTCGACGACATTTATGGCCAGCTCAAACTACATCTCAACCTCCCAGATACACAAATCGATTACCTGAAACAATTGGAAATTGATGCGGAAATCGAATATATCGAGCCAATTCCCGAACGTATCGAGCGCTTGCAGCAAGTCAAGGCAGCCGGACACGATGTGATACTCATGAGCGACATGTATCTGCCCAAGGCCGTGATTCAGGCCATGTTGGAGAAAGCCGCCCCCGGGCTGCTGGAAATCGAACTCTATCTCTCAACGGAAGTTGGCCACCAAAAATCCACCGGCAAACTATTCAAACATGTTTTCTTCAAAAATAAATATGACTATTCCCGCTGGGTGCACTACGGCGACAATATCAAAGCAGACGGCACCTCACCGCGTCGCTTTAACATCCAAACCTTTGTGCACCATCCCGATACTTTTATTCGTTTTGAAAGCACCATGATTGAGGCCATGAGCATACGCGTGCGCCATGATGCCTACCTTCTGGCAACCAAATGGCAGCGCTTCCGTACCGAAGCAGTCAAGTACAGCGAGAGCAATCAGGAATTCGACCAAAAGTACTATGCTTATGCTTATGCCGGCAGCGCCTTGGTTCCTTATGTGCACTGGAGTATTTTAGATGCATTGCAACGCGGCTATGAAACCCTGTATTTCATTTCTCGCGACGGCCACTTCCTAAAGCAGATTGCCGACCAAATCATTGCCCGCAAAGGCTATCGCATCAACACTCGATTCATCTATGGCTCACGTCAGGCATGGCGCGTGCCCTCCTACATTGATGAGCTGGATTCCGAAATGTTTGGCGGGTTCGGCAACTTTGTCGGCATGGATTCTTTCGATGATCTGGTAAAAGCCAGCTGGATTTCCGAACAGGAGTTGCTTGAGCTTTTTCCCCAATTCGCCACTCTGAAAAAACTGCCGCATCTGCGGGGAGAAACTGCGGAAAACATCCGCTCCATTCTAAAAAACTCTCCGGTATACCACCAAAAAGTATTGAAAATCGCAGCCGAACGACGCGAACTGGTGTGTGAATACCTGAAACAAAATATCGACTTCAACGAACGCTTTGCCTTTGTAGAATTTTGGGGGCGTGGTTATACCCAAGACGTATTCGCACGCTTACTGGAAGCCAGTGCGGGTAAAACCGTGGATACCAATTTCTATTATGCTCGCAGTTTCGCCCCCAACAAACCGAATATCCACCGCCACAACTTTATCGTCGCGTCGAAAAACTTTTCTTATTTCGAGCCGATCTTTGCCAGCACCCCCTACCGCAGTATCACAGAATACTATCAAGATCAACAGAGTGGCAAAGTCAATGCTGTTATCATACCACAACCGAATGATATGGCAGCCGTATTCGAAGAGCAATTCAGCCACTTTATTCAAGATTATCTTGATGTTGTCACTACCGATAATATGCAATTCATCTATGAATTGGCGAATTTCAGCTACGACTACCAGCTGAAAAACCACAACGACCAGTTCATCTGTTCAGTATTTGCATCGCTGAAAGACAACATCTCAAGTTATGGCGAGACACGCGAATACGCACCGGCAATTACACTCAAACAGTTACAGGCGGCCACCTCCAAACAGGATTTGGACAAATTGACCACATCAATCGCCATTTCTTTAGCCCGCAGTAAAGAAGATGCCTATCAGTATTATCAAAAAGTCTATGCCAAAATGAAGTTTCCAAAAGTAAGCAGCGGTTTATCTAGACGGGTCTATGCAGTCAATGATCTGAGCGACTACGTCTATGCAGTTAAGCCTCCCTTCCAGGCTTGCTGCATCAAAAACAATGCTCTTTATACAGATGTATCATTCAACGAAGACACAAAACGCACCGATATGATTTTCCCTGAAGGTAAAGTTTTTGACGTAATTGCGATTGAATGGCTAAAAAACGGTGTACCACGACTGGTTACCAGAGAAGGCTATTTGACTGCGCACAAGCAATGGGTAGCTTATTACGGCATCCCACCAACTAGCGAATCCAAGAAGCAAAATGTTCCACAGAAATTACAAGATAAACATAAAAAAACCAAGGAGAAATTTAATCACGCAACTGCAAAGATAACCGAATTGGAATCGGAACCATCTAGTCGGTCAATAAAATCAAGAAAATTAAATAAATTCAGACGTAACCCTTATCTATTTTTTAGAGATTCAAAAAATCCTGCCACCCGGGTACTGCAATATTGCTTTAATGAGCAACACTTTGTTGGCAAGTTATTGTCTAATCTGATACGCCGTTACCTATAGATAAAACCCGTTGGCTGATACGACTACAAAGGCTGTATCAGCCATACCAAATCACCTGATATTCTGAAAGGAAAGCCATCATGGCCGCCAAAATGAATAAAAACTTTATTGCACAATTAATCGAAAAATTAGAAACTGTCAATAAATCTAGTTACCATATTTTTACCGAACAAGATTTGACTCTGAGGAAATTGACTCAATCCAACCAAGAAGCCAGAGAAAAAATTACTAAAGAATTTTTACAACTGGCTTCTATGCTCAATAAGAATGAATTAACCAAATTTAGTACTCAACGGCAGAGCATCGTCAATAATTTGTTACAAGCTCCTTATGACGCGAAGGCCGCGTTTGGCATGCATAAGGCTTTTTTTGCTGAACGGCACGAAATGGCTATGTTTATTTTGGAAAACCTGGTCGACTTGAAAAAAATTACTCAATACAAAATCGACAATGCCACTCCAGCAGGCTCGTATAAAATAAAAGTATTTACATATTGGCATGATGCTAACAGCTTACCGCCTTTGGTTTCACATTGTCGCGCAAGTCTGAAAAAATACATTTCATCAGAATTTGATTTGATTATTCTGGATGAAAACAACTATAAAGATTGGATTGACTGTGATTTGGAAAATCTGAGAAACAGTATATCCCAAGCCCACTTTACCGACTTGCTAAGGCTTCGCCTGCTCGAAAAATGGGGGGGATTTTGGCTTGATGCTACCTGCCTGTTATCTGAAGATTTTTACACTGCAACCCATACCATCAGACAACAAGAACACTTTTTCTTTTCTTATATTAATTCCCGTGTAGGCAACTGGTTTATCTGGAGCAAGCCCCATAGCTACGTTATTACCATGATTTCAGAAGTATTAACATGTTGGTGGGCTCAAAAAAACCGGTTGACCAACTACTTCATGACCCACGACATTATTGAAATGTTGTATTGGGTGGATGATGAATACAGAAAGCATTGGGACAACATGTACAAACTACATCCGAAAAACGCCCTATTAATACTTAGAGAGTACAATACTATCTGCTCCAAAGATGAATTTAATATTATGCTAAAATCATCTTTTGTTCACAAATTGAATTATAAATACGATACTAACAAAATTACCAAATCAGGTTCCTTGGATCGATTGCTCCATAATGAAAACGATCAGTAGTATAAATGATTACTTATAAGATAAACTGAATAATCAATTCCAATATTACACAGGATACCACTGAATAATCACCAATACGATTAAAGCAACATTTTACAAATTATAATGTTATTACTGAATTTCACTTAATTTTCTAAATCTAATTTAAATCCAACTTGAAAATATAACGAAGGTACTTATGTTCACTTTAACAAACATTCACAATTCTAACCCCTTCACCCTTTTCGGTGGTATCAACGTCCTTGAAGATCTTGATTCCACACTAAAAGCCTGTGAACAGTATGTGGCAGTAACGTCCAAACTCAATATTCCGTTTGTGTTTAAAGCATCTTTCGATAAGGCAAACCGCTCTTCGATTCATTCTTATCGTGGTGTCGGGTTGGAAGAAGGGATGAAAATTTTTGCACAGGTGAAAAAAGAGTTTAATGTGCCGGTAATCACCGATGTACATGAACCTTGGCAGGCTGCGCCGGTTGCTGAAGTGGTGGATGTGATTCAATTGCCTGCTTTTTTGGCACGTCAAACCGATTTGGTTGAGGCGATGGCGAAAACTGGGCGGGTGATAAATATCAAAAAACCACAATTTTTAAGCCCACATCAAATGGGTAATATTGTCGAGAAATTTAAAGAAGCCGGTAATGATAAATTAATTTTGTGTGAACGCGGGGTTAATTTTGGTTATGACAATTTAGTCGTGGACATGCTCGGTTTCGGGATTATGAAAAAAATCAGTGGTGGTATGCCGGTGATTTTTGATGTCACTCACTCGCTGCAACAGCGTGAAGCGGGTGCAGCGGCTTCTGGTGGGCGTCGTAACCAGGTATTGGATTTGGCATTGGCAGGCATGGCAACCGGCTTAGCCGGGCTGTTTCTGGAATCACACCCGAATCCGGATCAAGCCAAATGTGATGGTCCAAGTGCATTGCCGCTGAATCTGCTGGAAGATTTCTTAATCCGTATCAAGGCAGTAGATGACGTGGTTAAAGCTTTTCCGGTGTTGGATATCTGCTAATCTGTTTTTTGTTTGATATGCCAGGTTAATATTTGGTATATCATTTACTTCGGGTTATAACCATAAAAATTTCGAGTTTTAGGATTATAACCCTAAAACTTTTCTAAACAACTGTACTATACTATTCTCATTTAGCTGACATTAATCATTGCTTATGAAACCCAAATCCTTGATTTTTTCCCGTGGCATTTTAGCGATACCGCACTTGCGCTCTTTTTTGCCAGATGTTGAAATGGTGGCAAAAAGTCTTTTTGGGTCATTGCAAGTGGATCAAGTTTTGGGGTGGGGATTTCGCCCTTCAACTCAGAAAGCACGTGGCTATGCAGCAAAGCACCAATTGCCCTATGTTGCACTGGAAGATGGTTTTTTGCGTTCGTTGGGGCTGGGTGTACAGGGCTATGCGCCGTTTTCAATGGTGGTTGATGATCTTGGGATTTATTATGCTACAGAAAAATCTTCGCGACTTGAGCAGTTAATTTTGGATAAGTCAGCTGATGATGGATTATTGCAACAAGCTGAAACCGCACTTGAGTTGATTTGTGGTTATCAACTATCTAAATACAATCACGCACCGAATTTCGTAGCACCTGCAAAAAATAAAGACATTGTATTAGTGATCGATCAAACCTTTGGTGATATGGCGGTGAAATATGGGCAAGCTGATGCAGCCAGTTTTCAAGATATGCTGCAAAGTGCGGTTGCTGAAAATCCGGAGGCGGAAATTTGGGTGAAAACTCACCCTGATGTAATCAGTGGCAAAAAGAAAGGTTATCTGACCGCACTTTCTGCTGAGTTTTCTCAAGTGCGGTTATTGGCGCAAGATATTAGTCCACTTTCATTGCTGAAACAGGTAGATAAAGTCTATTGTGTCACTTCACAAATGGGATTCGAGGCGCTATTTGTCGGCAAACCGGTGGTGACATTTGGTGTGCCGTGGTTTGCCGGTTGGGGGTTAACCGACGATCGCCATCCTCAAATCCGCATCATGCAACAACAGCAACGCCGTGCCGACCGCACTTTATTGCAGCTGTTTACCGCCGCTTATTTGCAATACAGCCGTTATATTAATCCGAACAACGGGGAGGTCGGGACGATTTTTGAGGTGATTGACTATCTTCACCAAGCCAAATTATTGAACCAGCGCTTGAGTGGCAATCTTTATTGTATCGGGATGTCACTCTGGAAAAGAGCGGTGATCAAACCTTTTTTCCGTTTTCCAAGCTGTCAATTACATTTTGTTGCCTCATACAAAAAACTGCAATCTAAACCTTTAAAAAAGGAGAGCCGCTTATTAATCTGGAGTCAGGGCAAACCGCAACTACTGGCTTATGCCGAGCAGCATCAACTGCCGGTGTTACGCATGGAAGATGGATTTATCCGCTCGGTCGGGCTCGGCTCCAATTTGGTGGCGCCACTTTCCTTAGTGATCGATGATTTAGGTATCTATTTTAATGCCCAGTCGCCTTCTCGCTTAGAGGATATTCTGCAAACCCAAGCGTTTTCCGAACAGGATTTGCACAGCGCTGAGCAGCTTCGACAGCACTTAATTGCGGCTAATATCGGCAAATATAATATCGGTGATACGGAATTTAGCCTCGATAGCCACAATAAAAAATCGATTTTAGTGCCGGGGCAGGTGGAAGATGATGCCTCGATCCGCTTTGGTTCGCCACAAATAAAAAGTAATCTTGAATTATTACAACAAGTGCGGTTAAATAACCCCGATGCTTATATTGTTTATAAACCGCATCCCGATGTGTTGAGTGGCAACCGTGTCGGTGCAATCAAATCCGATATTGTTTTGCAATATGCCGATGAAATTGTCGAAAATGCAAATATTTTACAATGTATTCAACACGTTGATGAAGTGCACACGATGACCTCTTTAGCCGGCTTTGAGGCGCTGTTGCGACATAAAACCGTGCATTGCTACGGGCTGCCGTTTTATTCCAATTGGGGGCTAACTGTTGATCATTTATCGCTGGCAAGGCGTCAGCGAAAGTTGAATTTGGCACAGCTTATTTCAGGGGTGCTGGTGTATTATCCGCAATATGTTACCCCAAACGGTGGCAAAATGATCGATGTCCAAACAGCGATTGAGATTTTGCAGCAGCAAAAAAATCAGCTAAAAGACAGTGGATTACAACGTCATTGGATAAAAAAACAGCTAACCAAATTAAAACATCTTTACCTAGCACTAAAATAAACAGTTAATACATGCTTCTTGCTTTAAATTTGATAAGATGATTGAAATAATCATGATGTTGGAGTTTTATGCTTAGCCATAACTTAGATGATTTAATCACCTCTACCGAGCGTATCCTTTTGTTGCAAGGACCCATTGGGCATTTTTTTCAGGATTTTGCGCAATGGTTACAATCGCAAGATAAAACGGTATATAAAATCAACTTCAATGCCGGTGATGAATATTTTTATCCAAATACATTCGAAAATGCTTTTGCCTATCGTGATTCGATTGAACAATTTTCCGATTATTTAACCCGCTTTTGCCGTGAACATCAAATCGATGCCTTAGTCTGTTTTGGTGACAATCGGCATTACCACAAAATTGCCAAAAAAGTTGCCACTGCGTTAAACCTTTCATTTTGGGCGTTTGAAGAGGGCTATTTCCGCCCGGATTACATCACCTTGGAAAAAGACGGCGTCAATGCCTTTTCAACCATTCCGCATGAGGCTGATTTTTTTATCCACCGTTGCCCGCAGGCGGTGGAACCACCAAAACCGCAAAAAGTGGCGCAAGGCTTTATTCCAATGGCTAAACTGGCGATCAGTTATTATCGCAAAGCGTATTTAAACCGAGCGCAATACCCGCACTATCGCCATCACCGTATTCTGAATGTGCTGTATTACATTAAATTATGGATAATTTCTGGAATCAAGCGACTAAGCTATGTCATTCGTGATCACTCCTTTGCCAAAAAGGTAGAACAAGGACGTTTTGGCGACTTTTATATTCTGCCGCTGCAGGTGTATAACGACAGTCAGGTGAAAGTTCATAGCGACTACAGCAGTGTCGAGCAATTTCTGCGCCAAGTACTGGACTCTTTTGCTCAAACAGCGCCGGATAATTTAAGTTTGATCGTGAAACATCACCCGATGGATCGCGGCTTTATTGATTACCAACAAGTGATCAATGAATATAAGGCCCGCTACCCCCATTTGAATACACGCTTATATTACATTCACGATGTGCCGATGCCGGTTTTCTTACGCTATGGCAAAGGCATGGTCACACTGAACAGCACCAGCGGTATTTCTGCGCTAATTCACAGCATGCCGGTCATCACACTGGGGCGTGCCCATTACAATATTCCAGGCTTAACCTATCAGGGAACATTAGAAAATTTTTGGCATACCCCCGGAAAACCCAATATGAAACTGTTCTCCGCCTACCGCCGCTTTCACCTTAACAAAACCCAGCTGAACGGTAGTTTTTATAATCGTGTGATTCTGCGTTATCCGTATTATCCACAAAATTAAAGCTGATTTCTGTTCCTTGCTCCCCTAAAATTCTTTAGAGAACGTCAACCGCACTTGCTTATTTTGATTGGTATGAATCGGAATATTCGAGCGGTTGTCGCTGTAATGAAACGATAAACGCGGTGAGAATCCTCGCCATGACCAATCGCGTTTTAAAATATCCGCACTTACATTCCAGCGCTTGTCTTGGCGCTGAGTGCGAAAAAACGGATCGGCAGCAAGGTAACGGGTTGTGGTATAAGACAAATGCCCACCAAGGGTCAGTTGTTGAAAATCAAAATGGTGCCGAATGCCACTTTGCCAACTCAACGTGCGGTAAGCATAGCTCTTTTCCGCAGCCCGATTGAAGCCTTGCTGCACTCCCCAATAGTAACTGGTGCGACCTTGCGAAAGATGGATCAGTTTTGCCGTTGCCCAATGCTGCCAGCCACGCATATAGTCAAACTGCGGACGGTAGTGTAGCTGCTGTGACTCCCACGATAGCGCAAGTCGCCAATCCGGTTGGATACGCCAAGCATAATCCAAACGCAACACACCACCGTGGTATAACCCTTTATGTTGATACAGCACATGGTGTCCGCCCAGTGCAACATCCAGCGAGTGTCGTTGCTGTGTGCCGAAACTACGCCCCAGCATCAAGCGACTGACTGTTTGATCATTATATTTATTCGGAAAATCCGAATGCTGCAATGCACCGCTAACAAACCATTGATATTGCTGTCCGAAACGCTTTTCAGCGTTAATCCCCCATTGCATCCCAAGCCCGCGTTTTGCCTTGCTGGACTCAGTCAAAAAATATTCTTTGCCGTCTAAGATGAAAGATCGGCGGTTGCTGCCCTGATTGATATTGCTGCTTGGTACTAATGAAAAATGGAAGTTCAAATATGTAGTTTGATCTTTGAGATGTTGCAATCTTGAAAACACATTATTTTCCACCGCTTGCGGTAACTTTTGACTGAGCGCCAGATTAAATTGGTATTCTGCCGCTTTAATATCGCCGGATTTTGCCAGCGCATTTGCCAGTTCTAAACGTGGGCGGTGTAGACTGCTGTCAATTGCCAACATCTTGCGATAATAGCTGACCGCACTTTGCCATGCTTGCTGCTGCTCGGCAATTTGCCCAGCCAAAAACAGCCCATGCAGAGACGGAGGTACATGGTTTAATAGCGGTGCCAATGCCTGTTGCGCTGCCTGCCACTCGCCTTTTTTCATCTGCTGTAATACTGTCGGCAGAATATATTGCTCTAATTTCAAGAGCTGTTGTGTTGGTGCTGCTGTTGGTACCGCACTTAGTGTCGGCACGCTGTTGTCATGTTGATATTGCTGCGGTTCCGGTAAATTGTCGAGTTGGTAAGTTGGGATATTTTGTTGATTGAGTGTCGATAATTCAGCCGCTGTCGCAGGGACAGAGCCGATAAAAAGTGCGGTAACCCAAAGTGCGGTCAAAAACCTGTTGTTACGCCAATCATAAAACAGGGCATAAAAAATTGAGGATAAACACATGTTCCTATCCGATTGAAATATAAAAATTAAATGTTGCCAACGATTTAGAGGGGCAATGCCCCTCATTTGTGCTCAGCTACTTTGTAGCTGTAAAGCTGAAAGTGCGGTTTTATTCGCGTCTGGCACCAAAACCACCTAGATAGTTTTCGGTTTTATCTGCATTGCTGACCCCAAACACGCCGCCGGCTTCATCGGCTTGCGGACCGTAGAAACGACCATCAACTTGCCCGCTCATGGTTTTATCCGCGGTTTGAATATTGCCTTTGAAGGTGCCACTGCCATTGTTCCAAGCGGCTTTGCCCGACAGATCTAAATGATCAGCAGCCGTTGCTTGATCATTTTCCCAGGTGTACGTTTTGGTGTTGCTGGTAGCAAACTCCAGCTCACGTTTGCCGAAATCGGCTTTAATCGTCACATCGGAGGTGATCAAATCAACAGAGGAATCCTTATGATTACTTCCACTGGAAATGCCTTTATACTCTGCACTACCTTTAGTCGGCAATTCCGCTGCTGTGGTTTGTTGTCCCAGACTTTGATAGACAGACTCCGCTTCAATATTACCGGTCGCCTTGAATTTTCCGTAAGTCTGGTAATTCCAGTTTGCCACCGCCGGATCACGGAAAAAGTAAGCCGGACTTGAGTTACTGCTGTAAACCGCACCATATTGTCCACCGGCTTTCAATCCCGCATCGTAGATATCTTCGGCATCGACTATCCGATATTCGGTTATACGATCGATTTTCTCACCGACTTTATGGCTAAAAACCTGATAGGGTCCACGGTCACCGGTCAGAATCGCAGCCAACTTCCCCTCTTCGTTATAAAAAACTTTTCGAATACCAGCAAAATTCTGTCCTTCACCCACTTTTTTCACGCCATACTCCACTCGCAGGGTTGACTCATTATCCACTGTGCTTTTATGTAACCGCACAATTGGTGAGGTATATTCGTTATACGCAAAATCTTTCGGTAAGAACTCACCAGCCTTCGGCGTATTTTTATTCGCCGCCGGTAACGGTGCCACAGGTCCTTCCGGTTCTGGCTGCGGATTAGGTGCCGGTGTCGGCTCTGGCGTTGGAGTCGGCTCTGGCGTTGGAGTCGGCTCCGGTACCGGAATGGGTTCTGGTACCGGAACAGGGGTCGGGGTCGGTGTCGGCGTTGGTGTCGGTGTTGGTGTTGGTGTCGGCGTTGGTTGCACCACCACCGGAGGTTCATTGCTTGCCACTCCACCGTTTCCACCACAAGCAGTCAAGGTGAACATAGCTGCAATTGTCAGTGCAACACAACTGTAAGGTGCACGGATAAACGTTATTTTTTTCATATTCTGATAATTCCTCATTTTTTATAAATTGGCATAGCGTTAAAAAGCAAATTCGACACTTAGGGCATAATTTCGTCCTGGTGCCGTCAGGCGGTCATAGCCCAGCCCATCGACCTCAGCCACCACGCCAGTGGTTAATCCTGCAATGCCGGTTTGACGCAAGGCTTCCCAAGTAACATATTTGCTATTGGTTAAATTATACACGCCGCCACGTAATGTAACGTTTTTGCTTAACTCCACATAACCAACCCAATCCCAGGTATACCAAGATTTGCTTAACATCTTGACAACGGAAATATTTCTTGATTGGCGCTTATCAATATTCGGCAGTGTGCTGACTAGTTCGCTGGCTTTTTTGGCATCCGTGCGGGTAAAGCGTATGCCACTGCCCCATTTGCCTGACGGGGCGTCGTAATCCAAGCCCAATACTGTTTTTGCCGGCTGCAGAGTATCCATGGCATAACTGGTTTCTAGCATATTAGAACGATCACCAGACAATTTGCCCAGCTTTTTAGGATAAACTTTGCTATAGGCTGCACTGCCACTCAGCCCTTCCGGAAGCACGCTCCACAACGCATGAAAATCCAGCAAGGCGCGAATATTGAAACCTTCGGTATACGCTTTGGTCTGATTACCAAAATACTGTAACCCTGGTTCTAGCGGATCGTTGTAATTAGCTTCGGTCTTAGCTTTGAGCGTAATGAAATTAGTGTATTCGGAGCGGAAAATATTGGCATTGATATAACCTACCTTGCCATGAATATCGATACCGACTTCATGATTCAAGGCTTTTTCTGCTTTAATTTTATCTCGGCTCAAAGGACGCTGGTATTTATTCTCAAAATAGCGCTGGCCGCTGGTACCATACATTTCCTGCGCATTCGGTACACGGAAGCCGGTGCTGGCTTTATAGCTCAAGCTGATATTATCAGTTAACTTCAAGCCCATGCCGGCAGACCACGATAAGCTGTTGTATTTATCATTGCTAAAGTAAGGCCACGAGGAGTGATATTGATATTCGTCATAACGAATACCCCCGCTCAAATCAATATATGGATTCAATGTCCAATGATTACTCAGTCCGATATAGTAGTTTTTACCATTAATAGGGTGATAAATATCATTAAGCAAGGTATCCACAATCTGTGTTTTCCCGTTAAAATGCGGACTACAACCAAAGCGCTTGTCATCGTGGCAAGGATGATCATCTGCCACTTTCAACGCATATTCACGACGTTTATAACGATCCAACAAGCGATACTCGGAATGTCCTAAGCCGGCAAGCAGATCAACTTCATGCTTAATGCCCCAATACTCTAGGCTCTTACGACCACTGAAACGAACACGTTTATTTTGCTCGGTCAAACGGGCAACATTTTGACGCCAGTGCTGGTATCCCACAAACATTGAACCCATATCGCCCTGACGCAGGAAAAGCTCGCAGTCTCTATTCGGCTTATGCCCCATTAAAGTGCAACCTGCGGTAGTGTGGATCGAAGTAATATGGGTTTTCTCTTCATCGATCTCCAATTTTGCCGTGTCCAGCCAGCTGTTACGATTTTCAGATTGGTATTGATAAAACACGCCGACTCTATTTTTTTCATGGATATGATCGACAAATTTATAAAATGGGAACAACATCCGATAGTCGTAGCTGTGTCGAGTACCACTTGGATCAGCATCAGAGTAATTACGATGATATGGGCGCCGATGGTTAGATCGATCATCAATTTCATATTTTTGTTGAGTATCTTCAAACACAAACCCGACTGTGTGCTGCGGCGTCAATTCATACTGGAACTTTCCGAACCAAGAATCCGAACGATAGTCCATCGGGTTCGCCGCATTGCGGGTTATACCATAAACCTCATTCGGCGCTAGATCGATACTTTGAATACAAGCAATAGGGTCCGGTCTGCCAATACAATATCCATGTTGCGGGAAATGGTCGGGTCTGGTGGCATCTGCCCAACCTGCATTTCTCAAGTCCTCATATTGTTCGTCGGTCGGGAACATTCTGTTTAACGTTTGGTTCGGTGTTTTTGGGTGGGATTTGATTTCATGCCCGTCGCGTCGAGTATATTGCAACAATGCGGAGAAGCCACCGGCACGACCGGCTGCTGCAATTGAATTGCCCCAACGTTCATCTTTACTGGCATAGCTATTTTTGATATTTAACCCCCAATTCTGACCGGGCTTAATCACATCATCAGGCTCTTTGGTCACAAACATCACCGAGCCGCCTAATGCGCCATTTCCACTCATCACCGAATTCGCACCTTGGCTAATCTCTACTGCTTTGATATTTTCGAATTCGATTTCATTTTTTGCACCGCTGAAACCATCGGAATAATCTGAACGCGGCATAAAATTTTGTGCTTGTGAAATACCATCAACGGTAATCACCACCCGATCTTTGTCCACACCACGGATCGAATATCCCGCCGAAGCACCAGAACCTTGTTCATTAACCGCAATACCCGGATCATAACGCGTCAAATCACGAATATCATTGACCTGCTCTTTTTTAAGCTGCTCCGCATTTTTAAGCACACGGCTGATGCTACGCTGCGATTTACTGGTTTCGCTCGACTTTCCGACTACTTGAATTTCATCCAGTACAGCTCCTTTCTCCGATTCAGCAGCATAAGCAGTAAAGGGTAAAGCAAGGTGTCCGCCAAAGAGAGTTATAGCCACTATCCTTGATAGT
>NZ_VDHF01000002.1:0-21857 GCF_006228025.1 Testudinibacter crocodili | reverse complement strand
TAGGGTTTGTTGATGTTTGTTTATATTTTGAGTTGTCGTTTAAAATTAGCACAATCTAGGCGTAGGCCGAAATCAATAGCGGGACTATTGATGAGGGTTACAACGACGAGTGTGCTAATTTTAAACACAATCCGCAGGACTATGACGCTTTTTCGCCACGGCTTTTCGCAACTATTTTTTGCCACTATTTTTTTGCCACTATGGCGTTAAAAGCCGTTGGTTTAGAATGACTAAACTTCACGACTTTCTTTATATTGACGAAAAGAGTGGCGAAAAAACGTCTATAGCTCAAATTATAAATAAACATCAACAGACCCTAATTGTCATGGAAAATCAGCAACAGCAAACTACCTTTAATCTTGGCGATACGCTGCGCCAAGCGCGCGAAAAACTAGGCTTTAGCGTTGAAGAAGCCGCAGAAAAAACGCTGCTTAAAACCGCCGTTATCAAGCACATTGAAAATAATGAGCTTATTGTCCCTTCTTGCCCACCAGCGTTTATGAAAGGCTATGTGCGCAATTATGCCAAATTTCTTAAGGTACCGGAGTCAGTTTGGAATAATCCATCAATTTCCTTTGGCGAACCAATCCAAAATGATTTGCAAAAAAATATGCGCAACAAGCACCAAGTTAACCACTACGCTTCTTATTCTAACTGGATCGGGCGTTTAACTTGGTTAATTGCTGTTGCGATGATCGGCATGACTGCGTATTGGTGGTGGCAGAACTATCAACAGTCACAAAATGAAAGAACCTCGCTAGTCGAAAGTTTTTTAAGTAACTCACAACAGGATGAAACACCGAATACTGCTGCTGGTAGCAATAGCGTTCAACTCGATAACCCGACGATGACCGCGGGCAATTCTCCCACAGAAACGGCGAACAATCTTGATTTATCAAACACTGCCAGCGATAAGCCAACCATTTCAGCCACAGAGAATAATGCGGTGCTAACGCCACCAGCGGACAATATGTTAGCAGGCAATGTGTTGCCGTTAAATAATGAAAATTCAAGCACCACAGCTCAAGCACAAACTTCAGGAGAAGTATTGAGCAATGTAATGGAACAGCTAGATGGAACTACGGGTGTAGCCTCATCAGACGGCAACAGTACTGCTGAGAGTAATACAAATAGTGAAAGTGCGGTAGTGCCTAACAGCAATGGACTGGTGATTGAAATTGTCGGCAACAGCTGTTGGCTCAGTGTGCGTGATGCAAACCGTAAAGTATTGGCACAAAAAGAGTACAAACAAGGCGAAGTGCTGACCTTTAGTGACGGTGAGCCTTATGCCTTGGTGATCGGCGCCCCGCAAAACGTACGAATTACCTTCCAAGGGCAAGAAGTACCATTGACTATCGATGGCCGTGTTGCCAGAATCACCTTTCCTAATTAATTAAGCCGGAAAAGACTATGTTAAAACAAACGCCAATCAAGCGTCGTGAATCAACAAAAATTTATGTCGGCAACGTTCCGGTCGGTGGCGATGCCCCGATTGCGGTGCAGTCGATGACGAATACTCGAACCACCGATGTGCCAGCAACTGTCGCACAAATTAAAGCACTGGAAAAAGTCGGGGCGGATATTGTGCGGGTTTCAGTGCCGACCATGGATGCAGCGGAAGCATTCAAATTGATTAAACAACAAGTCAATGTGCCGTTAGTGGCGGATATCCATTTTGATTACCGCATTGCGCTAAAAGTGGCAGAATATGGTGTAGATTGCTTACGAATTAATCCGGGTAATATCGGGCGTGAAGATCGGATTCGTGCCGTGGTGGATTGTGCGCGTGATAACAATATTCCGATTCGGATCGGCGTGAATGCCGGTTCGTTGGAAAAAGATCTACAGGAGAAATACGGCGAACCAACGCCAGAAGCATTACTTGAATCGGCGCTGCGCCATGTGGAGATTTTAGATCGACTGAACTTCGATCAGTTTAAAGTCAGCGTAAAAGCCTCTGATGTTTTTTTAGCGGTGGAATCCTACCGTTTGCTGGCAAAAGCGATTAAACAACCGTTGCATCTGGGGATCACCGAAGCCGGTGGTGCACGCGCGGGGGCAGTGAAATCGGCGGTCGGGCTAGGTATGTTACTGTCTGAGGGCATTGGTGATACCTTACGCATCTCGCTTGCTGCCGATCCGGTCGAAGAAATCAAAGTCGGCTTTGATATTTTAAAATCGCTACGCATTCGTTCACGCGGCATCAACTTTATCGCTTGTCCGACCTGCTCACGTCAGGAATTTGATGTGATCGGCACTGTCAATGCGCTGGAACAGCGTTTGGAAGATATTGTGACCCCGATGGATGTTTCTATCATCGGCTGTGTGGTCAATGGACCGGGTGAAGCCTTGATTTCCGATTTAGGGGTTACCGGCGGTAATAACAAGAGCGGTTTTTATCTGGATGGTGTGCGGCAAAAAGAGCGGTTTGACAACCATGATTTAATCGATCAATTAGAAGCTAAAATCCGCGCCAAAATAGCAATGCAGGATCCGTCTAAACGGATTGATTTGCTGAATACACATAACGATTAGTCAACTAAAAATAGAATAAAAAGGAAAATAAAACGTGGCGAAAACCATTCAAGCAATTCGTGGAATGAACGACTGTCTGCCGCAAGACACGCCATTATGGCAGTGGTTGGAAGCCACTGTTAGACGCGTGTTGGGCAGTTACGGCTACCAAGAGATCAGAATGCCGATTGTGGAATCCACACCGCTGTTCAAACGCGCAATTGGCGAAGTGACCGATGTGGTCGAAAAAGAGATGTTTACTTTTGATGATCGGGATAACGAAAGCCTGACGCTGCGTCCGGAAGGCACCGCAGGCTGCGTGCGTGCTGGTATTGAACACGGTTTATTGTATAACCAAGAGCAACGCTTGTGGTATATGGGACCGATGTTCCGCTACGAACGTCCGCAAAAAGGGCGTTATCGCCAATTCCACCAAATTGGTGTGGAAGTCTTTGGCATTGCGCAAGCAGAGATTGATGCCGAACTGATTCTATTGACTGCACGGTTATGGAAAGCATTGGGTATTGCCGATCATGTCAGCCTACAACTGAATTCGATCGGCTCATTGGCGGCGCGTAGCAACTATCGTCAAGCGTTAGTCGATTTTCTACAAAACCATCTGGATATTTTAGATGAAGATAGTAAGCGCCGTCTCACGACGAATCCACTACGAATTTTAGACAGTAAAAATGAAAAAATTCAAGCGGTGTTAAATCATGCGCCAAAATTGCATGATTATCTCGATGAAGATTCACAGCAACATTTTACCCGTTTATGCCAAATTTTAGATCAAATGGGAATCCGCTATGAGATTAACCAAAAATTGGTGCGTGGCTTGGATTACTATAATAAAACGGTATTTGAATGGGTCACCACCGCACTTGGGGCACAGGGCACAGTATGCGGTGGCGGACGTTACGACGGCTTAGTCGAACAGCTAGGTGGGCATGCAACCAGCGGTGTTGGCTTTGCAATGGGCGTAGAGCGTCTGATTCTATTGGTGCAAGAAGTTAATCAAGATTTATTGCTACCACAAGCAGTGGACGTATATATCGTACACAGCGGTGAAGCTGCAACTTCTTTAGCTTTCGATGTCGCCGAGCAGCTACGTTCCACTTACCCACAAAAAAATGTGATGTTGCATTGCAGTGGCGGCAATTTTAAAAAACAGTTTAAACGCGCTGACAAAAGCGGGGCACGCTTTGCCATTGTGATCGGTGAAGAAGAGGTGCAAAATCAGCAGTTGGTGATCAAGGATTTACTTGGTCACAACCAACAGCAACAATTACCAATCGAACAGGCGTTTGCATTCTTAGCAAGCCATTGGAATAAATAAATCGGAATCAATAAAAAAGGAGTAGCATTACGTGTCGTATATTACCGAAGAACAACAGGTTGAAGAACTGAAAAGTTGGTGGAAAGAGAACAGCAAAGTGATCATCGCCACGTTTATTTTGGTGGTTGGCGGTGTACTGGGCTGGCGCTATTGGCAAACGCATCAACTCGACAGTCAACGAGCCACCTCAAATAGTTATGAACAAGTGACACAAGCTTATTTACAAAATCCGCAGGCAAATGCAGAATTATTACAGAAATTTGTCACTGACAATCAAAATTCCAACTATGCAGTATTGGCATTGTTTGTTCAAGCCAAGAGTGCGGTAGAGCAGAATAATTCAGCATTAGCGGAAAGTAGTTTGAAACAGGCGCTAGAATTCAGTCGTAATGATGAATTGAAATCCATTTCTGCTCTCAGACTAGCCGCATTGCAAGTGCAGCAACAGCAATACGACCAAGCTGAAGTAAGCTTAAAAAATATCAATGATAAAGCTTGGGAAGGCGCTAAAGCACAGCTACAAGGGGATATTTTATTGGCGAAAGGCGATAACAATGCAGCACGCCAAGCCTATCAACAAGCATTAAGCAATCAGAATTTAAACAATTTGGATAGACAGCTATTACAATTAAAAGTCGATAGTTTAGCGGAATAACCCGTTCTTTATACTCACAAAAATAGGAAAAATAATGTCTGACTTACAAACAATTATTGAAAACGCATTTGAAAAGCGTGCAGAAATCACACCAAAAACGGTTGATGCGACAACGAAAGCGGCAATCGAAGACGTGATCGCCGGTTTGGACAGTGGCAAATGGCGTGTTGCTGAGAAAATTAACGGTGACTGGGTGACACATCAATGGTTGAAAAAAGCGGTGTTGCTCTCTTTCCGGATTAACGACAACCAGCTGATGCCGGGTGCAGAAACTCATTATTTCGATAAAGTACCGATGAAATTCGCTGCATATGATCAAGCACGTTTTGAACGCGAAGGCTTTCGCGTGGTGCCACCGGCAAGTGTGCGTCAAGGCGCATTTATTGCTCGCAACACGGTATTAATGCCATCTTATGTCAACCTTGGCGCTTATGTCGATGAGGGCACTATGGTCGATACTTGGGCGACAGTCGGTTCTTGTGCTCAAATCGGTAAAAATGTGCATTTGTCCGGCGGTGTCGGCATCGGTGGCGTATTGGAACCGTTGCAAGCGAATCCGACGATTATTGAAGATAACTGCTTTATCGGTGCACGTTCAGAAGTGGTGGAAGGCGTGATCGTCGAAGAAGGTTCAGTGATTTCTATGGGGGTGTTTATTGGTCAAAGCACCAAAATTTACGATCGCGAAACCGGCGAAATTCACTATGGTCGTGTGCCGGCAGGATCGGTCGTGGTCTCCGGCAGTTTGCCGTCGAAGTGCGGTAAATACAGCTTATACGCAGCAGTGATCGTGAAAAAAGTGGATGCCAAAACCCGTGGCAAAGTTGGCATCAATGAATTATTACGGAGTATTGACTAAACCATCGAATGAATTAAGCCTATTTTTTGTTAAAGATAGGCTTAATTGTAAATTGTTGCTGTTTTTTAGCGCACCATGCTGATTATTTGAACATTGTGATAAAAAAAGGTTGTCGTAAGGGAAAAAATATTAGACACTTGCCCCGCTAAATCGATAAATTATCAATACCCGTTATTAAGGATAGGAGTTTCATATGAAAAAATTACTATTAACTACCGCACTTTTAGGCGCAACTGCATTAACCGTGATGGGTTGTGATGATGCAAAGAATGCTGCAACTGACGCAAAAAACAGCGCAGTAGCCACAGCAACTGAAACCAAAGATGCGGTCGTTGAAAAAGCCACTGAAGTGAAAGAAGCTGTAGCTGAAAAAGCCACTGAAGTAAAAGAAGCTGTAGCTGAAAAAGCCACTGAAGCCAAAGAAGCTGTAACTGAAAAAGCGGCAGAAGTGAAAGATGCTGTGGCTGAAAAAGCGACAGAAGTCAAAGATGCTGTTGAAACTAAAGCAGCTGAAGCTAAAGAATCGCTCAACAATGCGGTCGCCAATGCAAGTGAATCTGTTGAAAAAACACAGGCTGAAGCAACCCAAGCTGTTGAACAAGCACAACAAAATACTCAACAAGCCACTAGTCAAGCAGTAGAGTCTGCCACGGAGCAAGCTACGGCGGCACAACAAAGCGCTGCGGCGGTAGCGACCGATGCGAAGCAAGCAATTGCAGAGAAAACTGAAGCGGCTAAAGAGAGTGTTACAACAACAGTAACTGAAACGAAAGAAGCCGTTGCTGAGAAAGCAGAAGAAGCGAAAAAAGATATCAATAAATTAATCGGCAACACCGAAACGACTAAATAGTTTTAGCGATAACACAGTAAAATTTAGGCCTCCATTCTTCGAATGGAGGTTTTTTTATTTTATTATTCAAGTGGTTATAAATAGCATTGAGGTTTTTTTAGAAATCTTATAACTGTTTATGCTATAATAACCACCTTAAATTTTAATCATGCAACATGACGCATGAACAGTAAAAAATAAATAAGCACAATCCGCTTTGAGCGGATAAATGAGTGCGGAGAATAACAATGATAGCAGCTAATAAACGTTCCATTATTACTCTTTTTTATGACGAATCCAGCTTGGGTTCACATCAGGTCAAAATGGTTTTGGCAGAAAAAGAGGTTCCTCATGAACAAGAGTTGATCCAACCGGATATTATCAATGAAGATTTTTTAGAGTTAGGCACCAATGGCGAATTGCCGACCTTGGTCGATCGTGATTTAGTGCTGTTTAAACCGCGAATTATTTTAGAATATCTGGACGAACGTTTTCCGCATCCGCCATTAATGCCGGTTTATCCAGTTGATCGTGCCAAATCGCGCCTGTTAATGCATCGCATCGAACAAGACTGGTTTTCTGTGATCGAACAAGCAGAGCGTTTAGCCGAAGCAGAAAAAATGAAAATGCTGAACGATTTAAAAGATGAGTTGTTGTCTTTTGGTCCAATTTTTGCGCAAAAACCGTACTTTTTAAGTGAAGTATTCAGCTTAGTGGATTGCTATATTGCGCCAATTCTTCATCGTTTACAAAGCTATGATATTAAATTTAACGGTGCGGGCAGCAAAGCGATTAAAAACTATATGGATTTGGTTTTCGAGCGCCCTTGCTTTGTTACTTCATTAAAAAATTCACCGCAAAAAGTGATTGTGGAAAAATAATAGGTTAAATATGACTGGATCAACCACTGCAAAGCGCCCTTATTTGCTCAGAGCCTACTATGATTGGCTGTTAGATAATGATTTAACACCGTATCTGGTTGTTGATGCGTTTTATCCGCACACTGTAGTACCAGATGATTTTGTTAAAGATGGGCAGATTGTATTAAATATTTCGCCAAATGCCTGCGGAAATTTACAGTTGGGCAATGATAAAATTGTGTTTAACGCCCGTTTTAAAGGGATTCCGCGTGATATTATCGTACCAATGGGCGCTGCATTGGCAATTTATGCGCGTGAAAATGGTGACGGCGTGATGTTTGAGTTGGAAGAAACGTATGAACGCGAAGTTGAACGTAGTTTAGGCGATTTAGTCGAACAACCTGCGAGTTTTGTTGAAATTGTCGATAAGCCGCAAACGATAAAAACGGCAACCAGCGACAAACCTAAAGCGAAACGTTCTGCCAGTCATTTGAAAATTTTAAAATAACCTATCAACAGCTCCTAAGCTGACCGCACTTTTCTTTTGGTTTAACAAAAAGTGGTTTAACAAAACGTGATTTAACAAAAGATAAAGCTGCGGTTTTGCTATTTTTGGCAACAGCCCTGACCACTCAGCGAATCAATAATCGGACATTGGCTTTGATCATCACCGGGACACTCGTCTGCTAATGCAGTCAATTGCCGTTTCATCTCTTGCAGTTGCGTAATTTGTTGCTCTAAATGCTGAATTTTATCCAACGTCCGCTGTTTAATTTCACGGCTGTGGCGCTGTGGATTCAGATAAAGATCAAGTAACTCCTTCGATTCAGGTAACGAAAATCCGGCACTGCGAGTGCGCTGCAAAAAACATAGTTGGTCAACTTGCTGTGAATTATATTGTCGATATCCGTTGCTGCTGCGCTGGGGTGGGGTAATAATGCCTTTTTCTTCATAAAATCGAATAGTTTTATCACTTAAGCCGGTCAGGGCAGCCACTTGTTTAATATTCATAAAAAATGCTTGACTCTACAGTTAGTGGAAGCTTTATTCTAATGACGTTTTATAAAAGATTCAACTAAACGATATCACAGAAGAGAGCCTATCTATGTCAACTATTTTAGGATTAGCACAATTATCCTGCCAAAATTGTGTACGCCATGTGCGCGAAGCTTTGCAGAACGTGGCAGGCGCAAGTGCGGTTAAAGTCAATTTGCACTATGCAAAAATTGAAGGAGACGTGCCGGTTTCCGCTTTAATCCAAGCAGTACAAGGGGCCGGTTATCAGGCGCAAGCCAATCCTGCTGCGACATTTAAATTGATCCTGTCCGGCTTATCTTGCCAGCATTGCGTCAAAACCCTGGACAAAGCCTTAACCGAATTTGATCCTAATTTGATTTACCAATTGAGCCTGGCCACGTTGACGGTTTATGCAGAAGATGTTAAGCCGGAAGTATTGATTAAACTGGTTGAAGATATCGGTTATCAGGCGCAACTATCCGCTGAGAGCGACCCTTGCCCAAAAACTGAGCTACCGTCCGCGCGCAGTCAGATAAAATCCGATCCTGATTCAGCGACGGTAGTCGAAAAAACAGTTGTAAACAAAACGGTCAATAACAACGAAATCGCTCCACAATCGATGGCTGAACAGCAGCAAACCACCCAGCTATTATTAAGTGGAATGACTTGTGCCAGTTGTGTATTAAAGGTTGAAAAAGCGCTGGCTGCGGTACCTCAGGTTGAAAAAGTCAATGTCAATCTGGCTGATAACAGCGCAATCGTTTATGGCGCTGCATCGCAACAAGCGCTGATCAGTGCGGTTGAACAAGCCGGTTATGCTGCAGAAATCGTTGCCGAGCAGCACCTTCGGCGCGAAAAACAGCAACAAAATATCGCAAAAGAGATCCGCCAGCGCAAAAGGCAGGCGTTTATAGCACTGGTATTCGGTTTTGCACTAATGCTGTGGGGCATGCTTTACGGCATGAGCGTAACGCAAGATTCACGATCTGCTTGGTTGGCTGTGGGGGTTGCCAGTGCGCTGGTGATGATGTTCAGTGGCGGGCATTTTTTTGTCAGCGCATGGCGTAATTTAAAACACGGCAGTGCAACAATGGACACATTGGTGGCACTTGGCACGGGTGTAGCATGGCTGTTTTCGATGGCGATTGTGCTGTTTCCGCACTTTTTCCCAGAAAATGCCCGTCACTTGTATTTTGAAGCCGGTATGATGATTATCGGGTTGGTAAACTTAGGCAAAATGCTGGAAACCAGAGCCAAGCAGCGTTCTTCTAATGCGTTGGAAAAATTACTGGATCTGATGCCTGCCAGTGTTACAGTGATCGAAGCCGGGCAAGAAAAACAGTTGCCGTTGCAACAGGTAAAGTGCGGTATGCTGTTGAGCCTAAAAACGGGCGATCGTGCCGCAGTTGACGGTGTGGTGGTGCAAGGCGAAGGCTGGTTGGATGAATCGATGTTGAGCGGAGAGCCGTTAGCAGTCAGCAAAAAAATTGGCGATTCGATCCGAGCCGGTACTATTGTCGATAATGGCAGTTTGCGAATTGAAGCGACACAAGTCGGTGAACAGACTGTGCTTGCCAATATCATTAAATTAGTGCGACAGGCGCAGGGCAGTAAACCCAAAATTGCGATGCTAGTGGATAAAGTTGCAGCGATATTTGTGCCGATTGTGGTAGTAATTGCGATTTTAGCAGCGATCATTTGGGCGTTATTTGGTCCGGAACCTAAACTGGCGCATGCTTTGGTGGTGTTGACCACCGTGTTGATTATTGCTTGTCCTTGTGCGTTAGGGCTGGCGACACCAATGTCGGTGATTGCCTCCGTATCGCGGGCGGCGGAATTAGGCATTTTGGTGCGTGACGCCGATGCGTTGCAAAAAGCCGCTAATGTCAATGTAGTGGTGTTTGATAAAACCGGCACGCTAACTGAAGGCAAACCGAAGCTGACCGCACTTTATCCGGCAGTAGGGCAACAACAGCAAGATCTACTTTATTACGCTGCCAGTTTGGAACAACAGGCAAATCATCCGCTCGCCAAAGCGCTATTAGAGTCGCCGCAAATTGACGTGGCGAATCTTGCTGAGGTTAGTGACTTTATTACACATAAAGGCATGGGCGTTTCCGCCAAAATTGCTGACCAAAAGTTCTATTTAGGCAATGAAAAATTGTTGGCACAGCAAAATATAGCGATACCATCAGGGCTACAAAGCCAAGCGGAGCAGGAGAGTCGAGCAGGCGGCACGGTGATCTATCTGGCAAATGGAGATACTTTTATTGGTTTTATCGTGGTGAAAGATCAATTGCGCCAAGAGAGTCAAAGTGCGGTGCAGACACTGCACAAGAACGGTTACCGCACCATTATGTTGACCGGCGATCAGATACAGACAGCAACTGCAGTTGCTGAACAACTGGGGATTGATCAGATGATCGCCGGGGTCTTGCCGCAAGGTAAAGCAGAGGCAATCCAAACCTTACAGCGGCAAGGGTACAAAGTGGCAATGGTCGGTGACGGTATCAATGACGCACCGGCACTGGCACAAGCCGATGTCAGCATTGCCATCGCCAGTGGTAGCGACATTGCGATTGAAACCGCAGATTTAACCTTGATGCGGCACAGTATCGATGCAGTTTCTGATGTACTGGCACTATCGCAAGCCGGAATGCGCAATATCAAACAAAATCTGTTAGGGGCGTTTATCTATAACAGTTTAGGCATTCCGATTGCCGCTGGGTTGCTATATCCCTTGTTCGGGATTCTGCTCAATCCGGTATTTGCTGGTGTGGCAATGGCACTGTCGTCGATTACAGTTGTGGCCAATGCCAACCGTTTATTGCGTTTCAAGCCGGTTGCGCACCCCGTCCAGAAATAGTGCGGTAATACGCGGGTCTGCGCTTAACTCCGGATGGAAAGCGCAGACCAGCAAATTATCTTGCCGTGCCAATACTGGGCTGCCGTCGATCTCTGCCAATATTTGCACGTTATCCGACAACAGTTTACTGATGTAAGGCGCACGAATAAAAACTGCTGGGAATGGGGTGGATAATCCGTTGACGTAAAGTGCGGTTTGGAAGCTCTGTTTTTGTCGCCCAAAGGCATTCCGCCGCACTTGAATATCCATCAATGCCAAATGAGCCGACTCACCGCCCTCAATCGTTTTAGCCAAGAGGATCATACCGGCACAAGTACCAAACAGCGGTTTTCCTTCGGCAGCAAATTGGCGGATAGCCTCAATAAAACCGTAGTGTCGCATCAACTTACCGATTGCCGTGCTCTCACCACCGGGTAAGATCAAACCATCAAGCTGCTCCAATTGTGCAACATGCTTCACTGCAAGCGCAGTTGCGCCCAAAGCAGTTAGTTGCGCCATATGTTCACTAACGGCACCTTGCAGCGCCAAAACGCCGATACGACATCCGCTGTAATCTGTCATTACCAACCTCGCTCTTGCATTCTTTCCGTCGGTAACAATTTAGCAATATCCATCCCCTTCATCGCACTGCCCAGCTCTTCGGATAAGCGGGCAATGCGATCATAATCTTGATAATGGGTTGTCGCTTGCACAATTGCCTGCGCAAATTTTTCCGGATTTTCTGATTTAAAAATACCGGAGCCGACAAAAACACCATCAGCACCCAGCTCCATCATCAATGCGGCATCAGCTGGCGTAGCAACACCGCCTGCAGCAAAATTAACCACCGGTAATTTACCTAGCTGTTTAATTTGTAATAACAGTTCAAACGGCGCGCCTAACAGTTTGGCTTCGGTCATCAGCTCGTCATGATTCATCGCTACGACTTTGCGCAGTTGTGCATTAACTTTTCGCATATGCCGCACCGCTTCCACAATATTGCCGGTGCCCGGTTCGCCTTTGGTGCGCAGCATCGCAGCCCCTTCACCAATCCGACGTAATGCTTCGCCCAAATCACGGCAACCACAAACAAACGGCACGGTATAGTCACTTTTCAGCAAATGAAACTCTTCATCCGCTGGGGTCAGCACCTCACTTTCATCAATATAATCAACGCCCATCGCTTCCAAAACACGTGCTTCGGTGATATGACCAATGCGGGCTTTAGCCATCACGGGAATGGAAACTGCATTCATCACCTCTTTCACGATTTTGGGATTTGCCATTCGAGCCACGCCACCTGCTGCCCGAATATCGGACGGCACTCGCTCCAATGCCATCACAGCAACCGCACCGGCCGCCTCGGCAATACGGGCTTGCTCCGCATTGACTACATCCATGATCACACCGCCTTTTTGCATTTGCGCCATGCCACGTTTCACTACATCACTGCCTAATACTTTATTCATTTTGAAATTTCTCCTGTTTATATAAAAACGATTCGTCAGCCAAACGCTAACTATTTTCTGCAATTAAGATATGATTAAAAGTATCAGTTTTGTTAATATTGATGAGGTCAGTTTCAACATTTAAAATAACTATAAAAACAACCATAAGAAGAATAATGATGCCAACATTACAGCAGAACGCATTTCAACATATGGCTTTTGCATTGAATAAAGCGGAAAAAGAGCCTTTATATTCGCAACTATATCAACAAATTAAACAGCAAATCAGTTGTGGACACTTGGTGTATGGTGAAAAATTACCGTCAAAACGCAAAATTGCCGATTATTTGAATATCAGTCAAAACACGGTCGAAAATGCCTATGGTCAGCTTTTAGCCGAGGGCTATATTGAAGCCAAAGCGCGCTGTGGTTTTTTTGTCAGCTTTCGAGCTGAGCAGTTTGCGTTGAGCAATCGAGCAACTCAGCCTCAAACAGCAAGCAAAGCCTCGCAGCACTTCCGCTATGATTTTAATCCAGATCAGGTGGATATGACGCACTTTCCTTTTGCACGCATGAAGAAACAAGTCAAGAAACTCTGGGATCAAGCCAGCCGAATTCTGTCCAGCCAAAGTGAAAAACAGGGCGAAATCGTTTTACGCGAGCAGATCCGCGACTATCTTTATGCTTCCAGAGGGGTAAGTTGTAGCATTGACCAGATTATTATCGGTGCTGGTGTAGAAACCTGTATCAGCCAACTTATTTTGTTGTTCGATCACCTTTATCCCAAGCAAAGTGTAAACTATGCAATGGAGCAATATGGCTATCCGATGGTGGCGCAATTGCTGCGGGTGTTTAATAAAAATCTGATACGGTTGCCACTGACTGATGAGAACCTCAAAGTGGATTTTCAACGCTTACTACAAAGTACGGTCAATGTTTTTTATGTGACGCCGTCACATCAATATCCCTATGGTTCGGTGTTATCCATCAACGAACGTTTGCAATTGTTACAATGGGCGAACCAGCAAGCTGATCGCTATATTATTGAAGATGATTACGACAGTGAGTTTCGTTATAAAGGCAAACCGATTCCGGCTTTGCAGCAGTTGGATAACCTTATGGCAGAACAGGGCAAAGTGATCTATTTGGGGTCGTTTTCCAAATTATTAATGCCATCGTTGCGAATGACATTTATGGTGCTGCCACAGCAACTATTGCCGATTTATAACCGCACTTGCGGTTTGTTCAACTCTACCGTGCCGCGCTTAAACCAATATTTGATCGCCCAATTTATGCAATCCGGTGAGTTTGAGAAACATATTCATCGAATGCGAACGCATTATCGCAAAAAAATGGAACTGCTGTGTCAGCTATTGCAGCCCTATACCGATTATATCCGTTATTATGGCGAACAGTCTGGGTTTTATCTACTATTAGATTTATATACCGAAACCCGTTCGCTTGCACAATTACAGACTTTGGCTGCCAACGTGGGTATCAAGCTATATCCGCTGCCCGATAGCGATAAAAAATACTTTTCGTTAGGTTTTGGTAATTTAAGTCAGCAGCAACTGCAACAAGCTATTCCTTTGTTAATGCACACATGGGGCTACGCTGATGTTTAGCTAGCCAGTTTCAGTAACTCTTTAGCATTTGCCAACGTAGTACTGGTCACCTCACTGCCGCTAAGCAAGCGAGAAAGAGCATAAACCCGCTCTTTGTTATCAAGTGCGGTCATTTCGGTTATTGTTGTGCCGTCTTGGGTCGATTTTTGTACGCTGAAATGTTGGTGTCCGTAAGCCGCAACTTGTGGTAAATGGGTGACACACAAAATTTGGCATTTTTGTGCCAGCTGACGCATCAGTTTACCGACAACGGTGGCGGTTGCGCCGCTGATGCCGACATCAACTTCATCGAAAACGAGAGTAGGGGTCGCCAATTTATCAGCAGTCAGCACCTGAATCGCTAATGCAATGCGTGAAAGTTCGCCGCCAGAGGCAATTTTGACTAACGGTTGCGATAACTGTCCCAAGTTACTGCGCAACATAAACACAATTTCATCAGCACCTAGTGTGCTAATATTATCCGAATTATGCTTAACCATCACTTCGAATTCAGCATTTTCCATTGCCAATTGTTTGATTAATGCGGTAATTTGTTCAGATAGTTTTTGTGCGCCCTGTAAACGTGATTGGTGTAGCATTTGGCTAATCTGAGTTAACTTCGATACCGCACTTTCAAGCTGTTGTTGCAGTTGTTGCTCTTCAGCACTGATGTCCGTCAAATTTGCCAATTGCTGTTTTAACTCAGCATGATGCTGGTGTAATTGTTCGGGGCTGATATGGTGTTTTTTGGCTAATTGTAATGCAGTACCTAACCGTTGTTCCACTTCTGCTAACAAATAGGGATCCTGTTCGATTTCTGAAGTCAGGGTTTGTAACTCAGAAGAGGCTTCCTGCACTTGGATCAGTGCATCTTGCAGCAGGCTTGCCACATTATGATATTGTCCATTCAATTGTGATAACTCCTCACAGTAGCGCTCTGCTTTATTTAACATCGCTTCAATATTAACAGCTTCATTTTCGCTGAGCAGCATACCGATTGACTGTGATAATTGGGTAATCTGTTCTGCATTTGCCAGGCAACGCTGTTGTTGTTCTAACTGTAAGTATTCATCCGGTTGTAAATTAAATTCATTCAGTTCTTCCACTTGATATTGCAGGAGTTGTTTTTTGGCTTCGTTTTCTGCTAATTGCTGTTGAAATTGTTTCAGCTGCTGTTTTGTTTGTTTCCAATGCTGATAGGCTTGTGCCATCTGCTGCAACAGTGCTTGGTTATGGCAAAACTGATCTAGCAGTAGCAATTGCTCTTCACTTTTTAATAAACGCTGTGAACTGTGTTGTCCGTTGATTTGAATCAGTAATGCTCCCAATTCACGCAGTTGTGCTGCTGGAACCGGACAGTTGTTGATAAACGCTTTGGAGCGACCATCATTGCGGATCACCCGACGCAACGTACAACATCTCGGTGTATCCATATCTTCCAGTTCATGTTGTTGTAGCCATACTAAAGCAGCGGAGTTATTACTGAGCTGAAAGGTGGCTCTGATTTCGCCACGTTCTTGTCCATGGCGGATCATACTGCTCTCAACCCGATCCCCCAAGCACAATCCTAGCGCATCCATTGCAATCGATTTTCCAGCACCGGTTTCACCGGTGATCACACTCATTCCGGCTTGCAGCGCCAAATCGAGCTGATTAACGATAGCAAAATTATTAATATTTAGATGGGTCAACATAACAAGCCTCAGACTTCGAAATAATACTGGTTATTCATACAGTAAATATAATACTGTTTTTTTATACAGTAAAGTGCTTTTTTATGTTATTTGAAAAAACCACACTTGAAAGGGGGAGGCTGGTTAACACTAATAATAAAAAATCCCGCCACTTTGGTGACGAGATCTGATGGAATGGTACCGCACTTTAATTAGAGTTTAATCAAAGTGCGGTTAGGCAGTTACTGCTGTGTTGCTTGAATAGCGGTCAAGGCAATGGTGTAAACAATGTCATCAACCAACGCACCACGTGACAGATCGTTGACCGGTTTACGCATGCCTTGCAGCATCGGTCCGATGGAGACTAAATCGGCAGAGCGTTGTACTGCTTTGTAGGTGGTATTCCCGGTGTTCAAATCCGGGAAGATAAACACAGTGGCTTTACCGGCAACCGGTGAGTTCGGGGCTTTGGAGCGTGCCACATCTTCCATCACCGCCGCATCATATTGTAACGGACCATCGATAATTAAATCAGGACGTTTTTCTTGCGCCAAGCGGGTGGCTTCACGCACTTTGTCCACATCAGAACCTTGGCCGGAAGACCCGGTAGAGTAGGAGATCATCGCCACTTTCGGTGCAATGCCAAAGGCTTTGGCAGAATCAGCGGATTGAATCGCAATTTCAGCCAATTGTTCTGCGGTTGGATCTGGATTGACCGCACAGTCACCATAAACCAAGACTTGATCCGGTAGTAACATGAAGAAAATTGAAGATACAATCGAGTTGCCCGGTGCGGTTTTAATAATCTGCATTGGCGGACGAATGGTGTTTGCTGTGGTGTGAACCGCACCAGAAACCAAGCCGTCAACTTCGCCAGACTCCAACATCATCGTCCCCAGCACCACGTTATCTTGTAACTGTTCTTCGGCAACCACTTCGGTCATGCCTTTGTTTTTACGCAGTTCAACTAGGCGTGCAACATAGTTTTGACGCACCATTTTAGGATCAATAATGGTGATGCCTTTGCCTAACTGCACCCCTTGTGATTCAGCAACACGGTTTACCTCTTCTGGGCTTGCCAATAAAATACATTCTGCAATTCCGCGCTCGGCACAAATAGCGGCAGCTCTAACCGTACGTGGCTCATCGCCTTCCGGCAACACAATCCGTTTTTTGGCACTGCGCGCCAATTCAGTCAATTGATAGCGGAATGCTGGCGGTGACAGACGACGTAAACGAGGTGAAGTACCGACCAAGCTATCGATAAATTGAGCATTATATTGTTCACTGGTGAACTGTTTAATGGTTTCAATCCGTTCTGCATCGTCCGGTGGTACTTCCAAATTAAAACTTTGCAAATTGAGTGAGGTTTGCCATGTGTTGCCTTCAACCCGAATAACCGGCAGACCGGTTTCAAACGCTTGTTGGCATAATTTACTGATTTGATTATCGATTTTATAACCGCCCGTAAGCACCAACGCCCCAATTTTCACCCCGTTCATAGCAGCCAATGCAGCTGCTACCAAAACATCTGGACGGTCGGCTGAAGTGACTAACAAGCTGCCAGCACGGAAATGCTCTACCATATTTGGCAAACTGCGAGCACAGAAAGTGATGCCGTTGATACGGCGGGTTTTGATTTCCCCTTCATAAATCACATGCGCATTCAAATGTTTAGCAATATCAATCGCACGCGTTGCGATCAATTCCGCATTCCAAGGAATGCTAGCAATTAATGTCAATGGACTTTTCGAAAATAGGTGACGAACTTCATTAATTGAGCTTTCGTTTTCTTTGAAAGACTCAAAAATTTCGCTGAGATCGGGACGAGTGCGTCCACTCTGGTCGACCGGCGCATTAAATTTATTGACGACAACCCCTAATAAATTCGGATTGTTGCGCCCACCAAAACTGCTTGCAGTCGCTTCAAGACGTTCAATCAGTTGACTTGGCGTGTCTGTTCCTGGTGCGGCGACCAAGATGATCTCCGCATCTAGCGCTTGTGAAATTTCATAGTTTACCCCGGTGGCATATGCACTTTTACTGGTTGGGATTAAACCTTCGACAATGATCAATTCGTTTTTAGCACTTAATTGCTGATGGCGAGCTACAATTTTTTCTAACAGAATATCCGATTGATTTTGACCAATCAGGTATTCTGCTTCGCTCAGCATAATCGGTTCTGCGATATCCAAGGTTGAGCTGCTGCGTAAAATTGAGGTGGTACGGTCAATTTTGTCTTCGCCACTGCTCGGTTGCGAAATCGGTTTCATAAACCCAATTTTGGCGCCTTTTTGTTCCAGTGCGTGCACCAGACCTAAACTGACGCTGGTTAAACCAACACCGGCGCTGACAGGGATTAAAATGATAGTACGGGACATAATAAAGCCTTTTAAATGATCGAATGAAAACTGCCGACTAAGTCGGCAGTAGAGATATTTTATTTTACTGCTAAACGGGCAGTATCTTGGGCGATAACCAATTCTTCATTGGTTGGAATAACCAAAGAAACAGGGGAGTTGTCGCTGGTGATTTTGCCGGATTTGCCAAAACGCGCCGCTAAATTACGCACATTATCCACTTCGTAGCCAAACAGTTTCAAATGAGACAAGGTTAACTCACGGATCAACGCCGAGTTTTCACCGATACCACCGGTAAACACCACCGCATCTAAACGTTCCCCGATAACCGCCATATAAGAGCCAATATATTTAGCCAAACGGTAGCTGTAAACATCGATAGCACGTTTGGCGTCTTCTTTACTGTCGTAGTTATCTTCTGCATAACGGCAATCACTGGTGACTTCGGTCAGCCCCAATAAACCGGATTTTTTGGTCAAGGTGGTTTCGATCTCTTCCATTTTCATACCCAACGTATTGTATAGATAGAAAATGATTGCCGGGTCGATGTCGCCGGAGCGAGTTCCCATCACCAAACCTTCCAATGGGGTAAGCCCCATAGACGTGTCGATACATTCGCCGTGACGAATCGCCGCAACCGAACCGCCGTTGCCTAAATGGCAGGTGATCACATTGACTTTGTCCGCCGGAATATTCAATTCTTTCGCCACTTCGCGGCTGACATAGTAATGGCTGGTACCGTGTGCGCCGTAGCGACGAACGCCGTGCTCTTTATATAGAGAATAAGGCAGGGCGTATAAGTAAGCCTCTTGCGGCATTGTTTGGTGGAAAGCGGTGTCGAAAACAGCAACATTTTTTGCTTTCAATTCCGGGAAAGCTTTAAAGGCTTCTTCAATACCGATCAAATGTGCCGGATTATGCAGTGGCGCAAATTGTGCGGCATTACGGATGCCTTCAATAACGCTGTCATTGATCAACGTAGAGCTGGTAAACTGCTCGCCACCGTGAACGATACGGTGTCCGATCGCAACAATGCTTTCTTTTAATCCTGCATCTTGTGGTAAAATCTGGTTCACGATAAAGTCCAGCGCTTCGCTATGTGCCGCGCCAGCACCCAAATCCGCATTCCCTTTTTCACCGTTCAGTTTCCATTTGATACGTGCATCATCCAAATGAAACGCTTCCGCCAAACCGGATAGTTTTTCGTCGCCGGATTGTGGATCCAAAATCGCAAATTTTAAAGATGAGCTGCCGCAATTTAGCACCAGGATCAAGTTTTGTGACATAATGATTAACCTATTTTCATGTTGATTAAAGAAAGGCGCACAAGGCGCAAGAAAATTATCTTGAATAGGATACACTTTTGATAGAATAAAATAAATTGCAATTCGGAGAAAACCGAGCAAAACTTGATTTTATACCGTTTAACCGCACTTCAACCACACTACGTATGACAAAAGAGTGCTTTTTGAGAACAAAATGAACACATTAAAACAAGGACAACACTATTTTGAGAGTTGGCCGATGCAAGCGAAATTAGGCAGCATTTTCCCTGAAAACCGGATTATACGTGCTGTGCGTTTCGCTCAAAAAGTGATGCCCGCCGTTGCGGTCTTGACCATTGTTTGGCAGCAAATGACGTTGCCAAGTAGTCAAATGGCGCTTGCGGCAGCGGTCTTGACCGCACTTTTCGCGTTGAGTATTCCTTTGCAAGGATTATGGTGGCTTGGAAAACGCTCAGCCCGACCATTGCCTGACAGCACGCAGCAAGCCTATCAAAAAATCGCTAAACAACTGACGGCACATACTCAATATCAAGCCGTATCGCAACCGACTTTTATGGATTTAGCACAATGCCTGCAAAAAGCCGACAAATATCTATCGGCTGATTTTTGGGATACGTTGTAGCTATAAAAAAACAGGCTCTGGTGTTATATATCGAAAGGCAGTCGATGAAAAGTGCGGTTGAAATAGATCAAGGCATCGCCTTGTGTAACGTTAATTCGCTCAATTCGCACAAAAAACACACTGTGCGTACCGACTTGATTTTCTTCCACAATGTCTCCTTCTAAAACCGCTAAAGCTTGTTTTAAAATCGGTACGCCATGCTCAGAATGTTGCCAAACCTCCCAGGCTAACCGCTCTTGCATACTGCTGTCACCCATTGCTGCAAAATGTAGTGCCAATTCCTGCTGTGAGGCGTTGAGAATATTAATCGCCACCTTCTTATTTTGCCTAACGATGTCATGTAGTTCACTGCCTTGATTGATACAAACCAACAGCGTAGCGGGGGAGTCTGTGACAGCCGTAACCGAGGAGACGGTCAATCCGACCGTACCTGCGGCTCCGGCGCTAGTTAAAATGCTGACTGCTGAGGCTAGATTTGCCATGGCATTGCGAAAATGTTGTTGTTCTGTATTCAATCTATCCAAAGTAAAATCCACCGAGTTTAGCGGCCACAGCTGAAATTATAAACAGCCCCTAATTAAAATTAACCAAATTATAACAAAAATACAGCCAAAGAAACGTTTTTTAATTGGTGTATTTTTGAACGTGGCGTATTATCATTGTAAAATACTATAAATTCATTACTATGGTAAAACAAGATGTTAGATCACAGTGCATTAACACAGATGTACCCGCTTATCGTCACGCCAAGTCATGACGGCAAATATTTTCATAATTATGTCACCTCATTACTCAATTTAACCGAACATGCGCATGCTGTCGGATTGCGATTTCAGGTTTTAATGCAGCGCGGTGAGAGTTTAATCACTCGAGCGCGCAATAATGCCGTTGCAGAATTTATGGCAAATCCGGCATGGACACATTTGTGCTGGATTGATTCCGATATTGGTTTTGAACCCAATGCTTTTTTCCGTCTGTTATTATCTGATTATGAGATTGCTGCCGGTGTTTATCCGTTAAAGCACGAACAGTTTCCAAGCCATATTTTTCCAGAAATGAGCCGCCAACAATTTGAGAGTGCCAGCACACGCTACACCATCAATATTGATAAAGCAGATGAAAACAATCAAGTAAATTTGAATATTCTTCCGAGCGGTTTTCTTGAAATGGCTGAAGCGCCGACGGGGTTTATGTCGATTAAACGTTCTGTTTTTGAAAAAATGATGGCATTTTATCCGACGTTAAAATATGTACCGGATTCTATCGGAGTAGAGGATAACGGTTTTCACTACCGTTTATTTGATGTGATGGTGGAACCAGAAAGCCAGCGATACTTATCCGAAGATTACGGTTTTTGCTATTTGTGGCGACAAATGGGCGGCAAAGTCTATATTGATTGTCAATCCAATTTGAGTCATCAAGGCATAAAACTGTATACCGGCAATTTTGCCCATTCACTAAAACATAATTTATGCAATGCAATTGGTGCGCCTGTGGGTGCCAAAATGTATTTAAACGGCATGGAATATTTAGACTAGCGTTAAAAATAAATTATAAACAAAGATCGACAGCCCCTAAATGAGAGAAAAATATGAATATCCTTATTGATTTTGATGGAACTTGTGTGACTCACCAATTTCCGCAAATAGGCGAAGAGGTTGGTGCTGCGCAAGTTTTGCGAGATTTAGTAAAAAATGGGCATAATTTGATTTTATTTACTATGCGAGCAGAAGATTGCTATCTGGATGAGGCTTTGGCTTGGTTTCAGAAAAACAACATTAAACTTTATGGAATCAATGTGAACCCAGAACAGCATAAATTTACCCGTTCACCGAAAGCTTATGGAGATTTGCTCATTGATGACATCTCGTTAGGGATTAAAAAATTACACTGTCACTTTAATCGACCTTGCGTAGATTGGAAATGGGTATCGGAAGAATATTCAAATT
>NZ_VDHF01000019.1:0-3479 GCF_006228025.1 Testudinibacter crocodili | reverse complement strand
GAAAACTCATCTCAAGGCAAGTTTCGTGCTTAGATGCTTTCAGCACTTATCTCTTCCGCACATAGCTACCCCGCAATGCTTCTGGCGAAACAACGGGAACACCAGCGGTGCGTCCACTCCGGTCCTCTCGTACTAGGAGCAGCCCCTTTCAATTTTCCAACGCCCACGGCAGATAGGGACCGAACTGTCTCACGACGTTCTAAACCCAGCTCGCGTACCACTTTAAATGGCGAACAGCCATACCCTTGGGACCTACTTCAGCCCCAGGATGTGATGAGCCGACATCGAGGTGCCAAACACCGCCGTCGATATGAACTCTTGGGCGGTATCAGCCTGTTATCCCCGGAGTACCTTTTATCCGTTGAGCGATGGCCCTTCCATTCAGAACCACCGGATCACTATGACCTGCTTTCGCACCTGCTCGACATGTCCGTCTCGCAGTCAAGCTTGCTTATACCATTGTACTAACCTCACGATGTCCGACCGTGATTAGCAAACCTTCGTACTCCTCCGTTACGCTTTGGGAGGAGACCGCCCCAGTCAAACTACCCACCAGACACTGTCCACGACCGCGTTTCGCAGTCTGTGTTAGAACATCAAACCTTAAAGGGTGGTATTTCAACAACGACTCCATATTAACTGGCGTTAATACTTCGCAGTCTCCCACCTATCCTACACATCAAAATTCAATGTTCAGTGTCAAGCTATAGTAAAGGTTCACGGGGTCTTTCCGTCTAGCCGCGGGTACACCGCATCTTCACGGCGATTTCAATTTCACTGAGTCTCGGGTGGAGACAGCCTGGCCATCATTACGCCATTCGTGCAGGTCGGAACTTACCCGACAAGGAATTTCGCTACCTTAGGACCGTTATAGTTACGGCCGCCGTTTACTGGGGCTTCGATCAAATGCTCTCACATCATCAATTAACCTTCCAGCACCGGGCAGGCGTCACACCCTATACGTCCACTTTCGTGTTTGCAGAGTGCTGTGTTTTTAATAAACAGTTGCAGCCAGCTGGTCACTTCGACTGACTTCACCTCCATCCGATAAGGACTTCAATTACCATCAGCGCACCTTCTCCCGAAGTTACGGTGCTATTTTGCCTAGTTCCTTCACCCGAGTTCTCTCAAGCGCCTGAGTATTCTCTACCTGACCACCTGTGTCGGTTTTCAGTACGGTTTATGATAAGATAAGCTTAGTGGCTTTTCCTGGAAGTGTGGTATCAGTTACTTCAGCACCTTAGTGCCTCCCCGTCACGCCTCTGATTTAGATAACCGGATTTGCCTAATTATCCATCCTACACGCTTGGACCGGGACTTCCGTCACCCGGATAACCTAACCTGCTCCGTCCCCACATCGCTCTTATCACAAGTACGGGAATATTAACCCGTTTCCCATCGACTACGCTCTTCAGCCTCGCCTTAGGGGCCGACTCACCCTGCCCCGATTAACGTTGGACAGGAACCCTTGGTCTTCCGGCGAGGGGGTTTTTCACCCCCTTTATCGTTACTTATGTCAGCATTCGCACTTGTGATACGTCCAGCAGCCCTCTCAAGCCACCTTCTTCCGCTTACACAACGCTCCCCTACCCAATCAGGGAACAGGTTTCAGGGTTCTGGTGTCAGTCTCTCAGACTTTCACTTAAACCATTCAACATTTTGGCAACCTCTTCGTATTCATTACGCCAAGCTTGCCATTGTTGTTTCTCTATATAATTCAGGTCTATACAATATCTTAACCAAACTCGTGTCTCATCTGCACTGCCTATTGCCATGGCAATATAACGTCTAAACTCAGCAGATGAACGTTGCTTCGCAAAACCTTCTGCCAGATTTGCACAGATGCTTTTACTTGAACGTCTTAGTTGGTCAGCCAAGGCAAATTGTTCTACTTTTGGAAAATTTAATGTCGCTTGATGAATTTCTAATGAAACCCGATACGCTTTTTGAAATACATTTAAATCTTCAAATCGTTTTACCATGCCCTGACTCCTGTAGCCTGAACCCTGAAACCTGCTCCCTGAATGCCGCAGCTTCGGTGCTATGTTTTAGCCCCGTTACATCTTCCGCGCAGGCCGACTCGACTAGTGAGCTATTACGCTTTCTTTAAATGATGGCTGCTTCTAAGCCAACATCCTAGCTGTCTAAGCCTTCCCACTTCGTTTCCCACTTAACATAGACTTTGGGACCTTAGCTGGCGGTCTGGGTTGTTTCCCTCTTCACGACGAACGTTAGCACCCGCCGTGTGTCTCCTAGATACTACTCTTCGGTATTCGCAGTTTGCATCGGGTTGGTAAGTCGGGATGACCCCCTAGCCGAAACAGTGCTCTACCCCCGAAGGTATTCATCTAAGGCTCTACCTAAATAGATTTCGGGGAGAACCAGCTATCTCCCGGTTTGATTGGCCTTTCACCCCCAGCCACAAGTCATCCGCTACTTTTTCAACAGTAGTCGGTTCGGTCCTCCAGTTAGTGTTACCCAACCTTCAACCTGCCCATGGCTAGATCACCGGGTTTCGGGTCTATATCATGCAACTATCCGCCCAGTTAAGACTCGGTTTCCCTTCGGCTCCCCTATTCGGTTAACCTCGCTACACAATATAAGTCGCTGACCCATTATACAAAAGGTACGCAGTCACCCCCACAAAAGAGGCTCCCACTGCTTGTACGTACAGGGTTTCAGGTTCTATTTCACTCCCTTCACCAGGGTTCTTTTCGCCTTTCCCTCACGGTACTGGTTCACTATCGGTCAGTCAGGAGTATTTAGCCTTGGAGGATGGTCCCCCCATCTTCAAACAGGATTTCTCGTGTCCCGCCCTACTTATTGTTAGCTTAGTACCATAAATGCGCCTTCGGATACGGGATTATCACCCTCTACGATTGTGCTTCCCAACACATTCTCCTAACACACTTACTATCACTAACGGCTCTTCCGCGTTCGCTCGCCGCTACTTACAGAATCTCGGTTGATTTCTTTTCCTCGGGGTACTGAGATGTTTCAGTTCTCCCGGTTCGCCTTGTTAACCTATGAATTCAGTTAACAATAGTAGATTCTTCATCTACTGGGTTGCCCCATTCGGATATCGTGGAGTGATTACGCTTCTTATCAACTCCTCCACGCTTTTCGCAGATTAGCACGTCCTTCTTCGCCTCTGACTGCCTAGGCATCCACCCTGCACGCTTCGTCACTTAACCATACAACCTCAAGAATTTTTATACCCCACGTTCACTTTCGTGTCCGTTCAGTTGCCATTCCTAAAGCCGCTTTCCATTGACGCGTGCGTAAGTTTCCCTACGCTGACTTGCCCAGTGCCTTTTCTCACTAAACAAGCCTCTTTCGATTGTCGATTGCTCGACCTCTCGAATACTCAGCTCTTACGTCCTCTCGAACGCTTGAGTTCTCTTCAGTTTTTAGCTTGTGTCCAAATTTTTAAAGAACAAATCGGTCTTTCAACCAATAGTCAATCCTCTTAACCGCAC
>NZ_VDHF01000181.1:0-887 GCF_006228025.1 Testudinibacter crocodili | reverse complement strand
ATCATGAGTTGCGCATATTATTGTTTTTAGTTCATGCTTATCAAAAATATAATTCCAAACTTGTTCTGATGTTGTATTGTCAATAGATGATGTTGGCTCATCAAAGAAAATTATAGGGCTTTTTCTATAACTACTTCTTAATATATCCAATCTTTTTCTCTCCCCTCCAGAAAAATTATTTATATTTATATCTCTTTTTCCTTCTAGAATGTCTTTAAAATGACCCAACCCTAAAGATTTGAAATCTGAATATATTTCTTTATCGGCTTTTATAGAGTCTAGAAAAATAGCTCTCTCTAGGTTACCACTAAAAAAATCAGGAAATTGGAAATAAAATGAAAATATATGTGATACATCTACATCTATCATATTAAAAATATCTTCACCATTTACAAAAATTGTATTTTCAACCGGAATCATTCCACTAATTATTTTTAGAAGCGTTGATTTCCCAACCCAGTCTCGCCTATTATAACGATTTTATCCATATAATTTATACTTAAAACATTCTCATTTATTATACTCTTATCTTTATTTATCTTATAAATAAATTTATTTATTAGCATGTGATTATTTTTTATCGTTTTTATATTTTTGTTTTGAGCCTGGTTTTTCTCATCTTCTAATAAGACTTCATCTAGTTTTGATTTGTCAATCTTAAACTGATCATATTCTTTATAAGCTTCAGTAATTCCAATTATACTATCCATAAAAATTCCTGAAAAGCTATATATAACAACAAAATCACCAACACTAAATGAGTTCTCACTTATTAAAATTACTCCAATCAACATTGTTATACAGCTAGAAAATTTATTTAATAAAAATTGAATAGAAGAAAGTATAGCTGAAAAAAAGATAATTTTACCGTATTGGCAGCATAATCA
>NZ_VDHF01000180.1:0-541 GCF_006228025.1 Testudinibacter crocodili | reverse complement strand
TATTATGGGATAAAATGGGTAGTCTAGGCATTATCTTACCTATCGCGAACACTATTTTATTTTTATCATTGTTTTTATCTATATCCTATTATATTTCTGATAAGTGGTTTGGGTATTATATTATCATGTTCCAACTTCCACTTAGAATTTTCTGTTTGCTACCCTCTATTCCGTATTCAATCTATGCATTCAAATCGCTCTTTAATCTAGCAACCATCTATTCATTTTGCTTTCTCATCACATTAGAACTAAGCAAAGTTATTTTAATCTATTTACTCTTAAAAAACAGGAACATTAAGTGATATTATTTCTATGTTTTATGTTAATTATGGTAGTGTTATTTAAATTTCATTATAAAAACAAGATATTATTTTCAATCTTTGCAACGCTATTAGTTTTGATAACTTATTTAAATGAAGCAAGCTATAGGGTTAATTTCTATTTGATTGTTTTTCTTATTTTAATTTTCATGACTTCTTTTGGCTTGCTTTCGATTAACATTGTTATAAGGATTGCATTCAATAAACTTAAGTATAAAGAG